>JAQBVK010000088.1 GCA_027623585.1 Planctomycetota bacterium | reverse complement strand
GCGGCGGAACGGCACGCCCACTTCATGCGCACGGCATCAGCGCGATTGCGCATCGAGGCGTGGGCCACCGAGGATCCGATCGCCAACTGGGCCACCAGCGCGATCGAGATGAAAAGCACCGCCAGGGTCAGCAGCAGCACGATGCCCCGCTCGTGGCGGCGACCCGTTCGGCCTCCAGGCGGGATGCGCATGTCCCGATTCTAGACGACGGCCAGGCGCTGATTCTTCCCGTAGTTGCCCGAGGGCCTACTTCGCGAAGGGGTCGAAGATGTCGCCGATCCGCTCGATCGTCGGAACCGGTTTGATGATCGGAGTGATCACGAAGTAAATCTCCGTCTCAGCCGTCGTCGAGCGCTCGCTCGAGAACAGCCAACCGATGAGCGGGATGTCCCCGAGCAGCGGGATCTTGTTCTCCTCCTTGCGCGTCTCGAGCAACTTCAGACCGCCGATGACGACCGTCTGTCCATTGCGGACCAACACCTCCGTACTGGCGCTTCGGCGCGTGGTGCTCGGCACGGTGATGGGATTGTTGTTGGTGTCCAGGCCCACCACGAAATCCCGCCCGAGCCGGCTCACCTCCGCATTGATCACCAAGTGCAGAGTGTCTCGGCCCACCAGGAAAGGAATGACGCTCAACTTCACGCCGACTTCCTTGTAGGTGACCTTGTAGACGACGGCGGCAGCCTGGTTCAAGGTCTGCGGCTCGAGGAAAGGAACCGATTCGCTCGCATCGACGATGGCCGCCACGCCGTTTCGAGTCACGACGCTGGGTTGGGACAAGATGTCGACGACACCCTCCTGCTTGAGGAATTGAAGGTAAGCGTCGAGTTCGAAGTCCGCATCGATGAAGCCGATCCGGAAGACGCCGCCCAAACCGGGGCCACCCTTCCCTGCGCCGAATCCGGGGTTACCGGTGCTCGGAAAGTTTCCGCCCAGGCCCCGCAGGAACACGTTGGATCCTGTTTTTTCTAGGATCGGCTGCCCGTCGGCTTGGATGATGCCGCGCTCGAACAGATCCGTATTCACCACGTCCATGACGCGTGCTTGGATCTCGATCTGCGGCACCGCGTTGTACCAGAGGTCGAGCGCGGTCAGCACTTCTTCGATCTCGGGTTCCGTGCCCGTCATGATGATCAGATCTTCGATCGGGCGCCAAGAACCTCCAGCCACATTCGGAGCCCAAGTTTTGGCTGTGGGATCCGCAAGGAAGACTCCTCCACCGTTCACTTCCAGCCAGAGCTTCGGGTTGATTGCTGCTGCAGCGCCGGCCTCGCCAGGAGGCGGCTCCGAAGCGTCATCCATGGTGCAGAGCGCCTTGAGTCGCGTGAGGATGTTGGCACCAGCGCCCGCCGGCACCGTCGCCACGGCAGTCCAAGTTCCGTCCGCGTGGGCAATGAAGCGAATGAAAGGATGCCGCTCCGACATGGACAGCGGCGCGGCGGGCTCGGCAGCCTCCGCCTCCGGATCCACCTCCGGCTGTTCCTCGAAGATGAGTCCCTTGCTCTGGTCCCAGAGACTGCAACTCGTCCCGGACAGCAACAGCAGCCAGGCGAGTACGAAGCGAATGCGCGCGGGGAACGCCACGGGGCGCTCACTCTAGCGGCGCGAACGGAGGCCGGAACCCCCGCTCAGAGGCCCGCGATCACCGAAGCAGTGCAGTCGCTGGCATGCTCGTAACCCGAGATGCCGCCTTCTTCGACGATGAGCACGAAGCTGTTGTCGCCGGCCACCATCTTCAACGCGGCCTTGTACGCCGCGGTGGCCTCCTTCATCAACTGCTGCCAGCGGGCGGTGCCTTCCACCACGCCTTCCTTTTTGATCGTCTTGTAGGCCGGAATCGCCTCGTAGACCTCAGTCGAGCGCACGGTGCCGACCTTCTGCGCCTTCTTGGCGTCAAAGGTCGCGCCGTCGCCGTAGCGCACCTTGTCTTGGTCGAGCGTCACGCCGTCTTGCTCTGCGGATACGCCCCCCATGACCACCGCCTGCGCGCTGGGCGCGGCGGGGAGCAACAGGGCGAAAAGGGTGAGGGCGAGCGTGAGCGTACGAGTCATGAGAGTGCCGACTCCAGGTTCCAGTCTAGTGTTAGAACGGCTACAGAGAAACATGGTTTGCCAAAAATATCCGTCATTCTCGATCATTCACAGATCACAGCGCTATCGGCAATGCGGGCGCCAGAGTTGAACCACAAGCGGTAGGAATGGAAAGCGCCCCGCAGGCACAAGTCCTGCGGGGCGCTGACGTTTCCAGGGAACTACTCCCCGGCGTGCTCAGGGCGACGGCTGCGCGGACGCTCGCCATCTCCCCCGAAGCCACGGTCTCCCCCGTCGCGGTAGCGCGGACGGTCGTCGCGGTCTCCGCGACCGCCCCGATCTCCACGATCTCCGCGATCCCGGCCGCCGCCACGGCCACCCGGGCCGGTGCGCGCGGGACGTTTCGCCGCAGCGATCGCGTCAGCGACCTGATCTTCGGGCAGCATCGCCACCCGGCGACTGGCCCGGATCTTGCCGGTCTTCGGATCCACCTCGACGACGACGACTTCAATTTCGTCCCCTTCGACGCAGACGCTTTCAACCGTCTCGACGCGGCCCATGTCCAGTTCGGAGATGTGGACCATCGCCTCCTGGCCACCGCCCAGATCCACGAAGCAGCCGAAGTCCTTCACCGAAGTGACGCGCGCCTTGAAGCGCTCGCCCGCGGTGATGACCTTGGTCTGCTGCTTGATCCGCTCGATGCAAGCCTCGACCTTCTCCCACGGCGTGCCGCTGATCTGGATCGTGCCTTCTTCGTCGAGCACCGCGATGGTCACCCCGTAGGTTTCCTGCAGCTCGCGGATGTTGGCGCCTTTCGGTCCGATCAAGAAGCCGATCTTCTCGGCCGGGATCTTGATCGACATGTTGATCGGCGCGTACGGCGAGAGGTGCTCGCGGTGCGTCGCCATCGACTTGTTCATCTCACCGAGGATGTGCAGCCGACCTTCGCGCGCCTGATTCAGCGCAGCTTCCATCATCTCGGGCTTGAGGCCCTTGACCTTGATGTCCATCTGCAGCGCGGTGATGCCGGTCTTGGTGCCTGCGACCTTGAAGTCCATGTCGCCATGGTGGTCTTCGGAGCCGAGGATGTCGGTGAGCACGGCCCACTTGTCTCCTTCGACGATCAGTCCCATCGCGATCCCGGCCACCGGCGCCTTCATCGGCACTCCGGCGTCCAACATCGCCATGCAACCGCCGCACACCGAAGCCATCGACGAGGAGCCGTTGGATTCGGTGATCTCGGAGACGATCCGGATCGTGTAGGCGAAGTCGCCGTAGTCCGGCAGCATCGAACGCAGAGCGCGCTCGGCGAGCGCGCCGTGGCCGATCTCCCGGCGCGAAGTGCCGCGGATCGGCTTGGCCTCTCCGGTGCAGTACGGCGGGAAGTTGTAGTGCAGCATGAAGCGGTTCTTGCGCCGCTCCTTGCGCAGTCCATCGATGAACTGCTCGTCGTCGGCGGAACCGAGCGTCGCAGTGACGATCGCCTGGGTCTCCCCGCGCGTGAACAGCGCGGAGCCGTGCGTGCGCGGCAACAAGCCGGTCTCGATCTCGATCGGGCGCACCGTCTTGAGATCGCGGCCGTCCACGCGCTGGCCTTCCAGCGTCATGATCCGCTCGACACCGTTCAGCACGACGCCCGCAGCCTTGCGTACCTTGTCCTGGGCGGCTTTGGACTCCTCGTCCTCGCTGGCCGGGGCCATTTCGGCCACGCACCTGTCGGTGAACGCAGCCAGCGCCGCGTAGCGCTCGAACTTGCCCTGGGTCAGAAGGACTTTGCGCATGTCAGCGTCGGCGTACTTGGCGCGGATCGCGGCCGGAGTCTCGAGATCCTTGACCGGCGGGGTGACGGCACGCTTGGGCTTGCCGCACTGCTTGATCAGGTCCTCGACCATGCCGATGATTTCGCGGCAGACCTCGTGGCCGGCGGCGAGCACCTTCGCGATTTCGGAGTCGGGCAGTTCACGGGCGCCGGCTTCGACCATGCAGACCGCGTCTTTGCTCGCGGACATGATCATGTCGAGCTTGTTGGCCTCGTCCTCAAGGATCGAGTAAGTGGGGTTCACGATCACGTTGCCGTCGATCCAGCCGAGCCGGACCGCAGACATGACGCCTTCCCACGGGATGTCGGACATGGCCAGCACGGCCATCGAGCCGATCATCGCCAGCACTTCCGGCTCGTTCTCCTGGTCGTAGGAGAGCACCATGTTCATCAGTTGGACTTCGTTCTTGTAGCCCTCCGTGAACATCGGGCGCACCGAGCGGTCGGTCAGCCGGCAGGCGAGGACTTCGCGCGTGTCAAGGCGGCCTTCGCGTTTGAAGAAGCCGCCCGGAATCTTGCCGGCGGCGTAGGTTTTCTCACGGTATTCCACCGTGAGCGGGAAGAAGGGCAGCAGCCGGGGGCCGCCGTCCACAACGGTGCAAATCACCGCAGTTTCTCCGTAGGAGACGAGCACGGATGCCGAGGCTTGCTTGGCGATCCAGCCGGTTTCAATGGTCAGGGTGCGTCCTCCGATCTCACGAGAGACCGAGCGCACGTTCTTGTTTTTCGAGATTGTCATTTCGCTTCTTTGGCGAGGTTGTGATTCGCGTTGGTTTGTTCCGCGTTTCTGTTTGCCCAGAAATGGGCAAGAATGCCGCCTTCACGGCGGCTCCCGATGCAGGTCGCCGAAAACGATCGCAGGCGCCGCATGGGGCGCCCGCTGGATCCTTTCCTAGCCACGCAAACCCAAGCGGCTCACCAGTGCTGAGTAGCGCGCCGCGTTGACATTGCGGAGGTAGCGCAGCAACCGAGCGCGGCGCGAGACTTGCGAAAGCAGTCCGCGGCGCGTGCCGTTGTCTTTGCGGTGAATTTTCAGGTGCTCCGTGAGTTCCTTGATGCTCGCCGTAAGGAGAGCGATCTGGACTTCGGCGGATCCACTGTCGTTCGCCCCGCGGGCGAACTCCTGAACGATTTCAGCTTTGCGTTGAGTAGAGACGGGCATTTCTGTCCTGATGTCCTGTCGTTCGGGCCCCGATGCGGAGCCGCTTCGCCCCATTTCCAGAGCAGGTACTCCAGAAAAAGGGTCGGGCGATTGTAGCCGCGCGCGCTCCCCCAGTCCACGGAGGCCTGGCTCCTCTGTTCCCAGCAGTGGCCTAGAAGGCCAAGCCCGGTCCAACGACGGAGCGCGCGAATCCGGTGCAATCCCGCCGCAGGCTGGTCCAGAAGAAACCGATCTCCAAGAAGGAACCCGGCATGAGATAGGCCTCGGCGAAGGCGCGCCAGACGGAGCCGGGGCTGCTCGCCAGAGGCGGTGTGCCGATGGCGCCGGAAGGAGAATCCTTCAAGGTGGGCAGGGTCATGCTGCCACCGAGTCCGGAGGTGGCCGGAATCCAGAGCTTCCAACTGTTGGGCGGCACCGCGTTGTCCCGAATCACGATGCGATAGAAGCCCGTCCCCGCCGCGAGAGTGGAGGTGAAGGAACGAGTGAAGGGATAGGAAGCGCCCGTCCACGCACCCGTGACTTCCGGGATGCCAGGGAAAGTCAGAGCGGCGGTGCCGGGCGTGGCGGCGAGCGCGACCGCCGCGCGGGCGAGGGCGAAGTCGCCGTCATCGTCGACGCCGAAGGCCTGAATCAAAACTTCGCCCGGCGTGGCGCCCGCCTCGACCGCAGCGGCATGCAGAACGATTTCGACTTCGGCTGCTCCGCTGGCGCCGACCACGGAGCCCGCGCCGATCGCGGCCAAATGGTCGAGTCCAGGCACGCGCGCAAAGGCGATCGCGCCGGCGGAATCGGTGGGCAGGTCATAGCCTCCGCCGAGCGTCACGCTGACCGGGTACTGAAAGTCCGTTGCGGCGAGCACTTCATTGCTGCTCTCTCCGAGCGGAAGCACCGGAGACTGCAGATTTCCGCCGGCGGACGGCTCGGTGATCACGGCGGGATCGAGCGCGAAGAAACGGAAGTAGGAACCAATCGCAGGGAAGGATTCCACTTCGTGGAAGGCTGCGAACCAGCCCGGGCGTTGGAAGCGGGCGGTGACGCCGGCACCGAAGAAGACCTCCAGATCCACGGTCTGCACGAGATCCGCGTCCTCGAGGCCATCGTCTTCGGCGAGCAGGCTGCCCGACACCGTGGTGATGCCGGTCGAGACGCCGGTGATGCCTACGCCGAGATCCGCAAGCGCGACGACAGTTTCCGCCATCGGCAAGGAGAGCTCGGTGGCGGCGACGCCGACCACGGTGATCGATTGACGGCCGTCGGCCACGATGGTGACGGTCTGAGCGGCGGTGCGTCCGGTGAAGGTGATGGACCCATCCGATCCGGTCAGACCGGAACTCTCGGACCCGCCGCCGAAAGTCTCGATGTAGACCTTCGCGTTGGGCACCGGCGCGAGCGTGGTCTGATCGTAGGCCGAGACCTTCATGCTTCCGCTCCCGAGCGGAATCGGTCCTACGAAACCGCGGAAGGTGGCGGTTGCCGGAATGGCGACCGGAGCGGCGTTGCCGGCAGTGTCCGTGAGCAGCACGTCGAAGGGGAAAGGGCCGGCCCCCACCGTGGGCAGGGTGAACGCGGGGCCTGCGAAGAAGCCGGAACTGGGCGGATCGAAGACGTTGCGGGTCTTTGCGGTCGTCCCGGCCGGGAAGCGCACGCGCACGCGACCGACGGCTTCGGTGGCGCGTCCGTAGGGACGCAACTCCGGCGCATCGGAGAGGAATTGACTCCCGAAAGTTCCGACCGGCGGTCCGAAGGTGGTGAGTAGCGGCGGATTGGAATCCACGATGACCACGGCCGGCTCTCCGCTCGGCGTGCGCGCGACCTGCACGGTGCTGCGGAACGGTCCCCGCTTGAGGAAGGCGGCGAGCACGACCTCGGTGGCGGACGGGAACAGCGATGCGCCCTTCTCCGACAGATCCATGCGGAAGCGCGGGGCTCCGCTTCCGGCGAGCCGCGTTTCGCGGCGGCTACTCGCGGACGAGGCGTCGTGCGCGATCAGCGTGACGAAGTCGCTCGACTGTGCGCTTACGCCGGTGACCACGTCGACCGGGAAATCGTCGAAGTTGTTGCCGTTGATTGCCGGCGCGAAGGGATCGTTCGGATCGTCGTCGAAGGGGGCGATCATGGACGGCCGCGCGAAGCCGAGCGTCTTCCACGTCGCAAAGTGACCGGCGGCGAGCGGTTGCGGGAAAAAATCGAGATCGGTCAGCGTCGGATCCACCGAGAGGCGAACCTCCGCGAACAGATCCCTCGCATCTTCGCGGTGCGGAAATTCGAAGACGCGATTCCCCGCATGCCGGAACTCGACGTCGGCCGAAGTGTCGTAGTCCGCCAGTCCGCCCTCGTCGAGGTTGCGCAGATGCACCGCCGAGGAGATGCCGGTGAAGTCCATCGGCTTCGAGAACACCAGGATCACGGAGTGGTCGTTCGGTTGGTTGATCGCGCCTGAGGGCGGGAAGGAGCCGAGCACGCGCGGCGCGAGCCCGGAACTCTGCGGCGAAGTGCGGAAACTGCCGAGCACACCCGTTTCACTCACGATCAAGCGCTTGCCGTCGAGATCCAGCACCTCGTCGTTCGCAACGACTTCGTAAAGCGTGTTCGGAAGCAGCGGCACGCCCGGCTGCAGCACCACGCAGCGATTGCCCGCGAGCCACGTGGTGGAGTAGCCCACCTGCACCGCGCCGGAGTTGCCGATCCCGACCGGACGCAACACCATGGTTTGGGGCGTGACCGTGTCCGGTTGCAGACTCTCGCGGAACCAGAGGGCGATGACGGCAAGCACGTCGACTCCGAAGGAACCGGAGCGTGGAGCCATCGCCGTGAGGCTGGGGCGACCGTCCACGTAGAGCGCGCCGTCCACCGGCGCAGCCGCCGGACCATCCGGCTTCGGCGGAGTACCACCGCCGCCTCCATCGCCGCCGCCGCCCGGGTTCTCCGGGTCGAAGATCACGCTGGGGTTGCCAGTGGAACACGTTGCTCCCGGGAGCAACAGAAGCGCGAGCAAAGCCCCGGTGAAGAGGCGAGCGGCGGTGCGTGTGGCGGTGCGAGGACGCAAGTCGAGCATTCCTAGACCCCTATAATGACGCAGATGGAGGCCGGTTTCCGCAGCCTTTTTTTGGGGATCGTCTGCGGCTGCGCGGGGATCCTGACGCTCTTGAGTTCTTGTCAAGGTCTTCCGACCGACCCGGAGCCCACCAAGACGAGCTCAGACCAGGCTCCGCATCCTACGTTGGCGGAGTTCCGTGCGATGCGTACGGAGGGCCTGGGGGCCACGCTCGCGAGCATGGACGCCGCGATCGGCTCCTACCGGGAGGACGTCGATTTCTGGGTGCTCTACGCAGAGACCACGCTCGCGCTCTTCGATGGAGAGTTGGCCGTCGGGCGAACGCTGGCTCACCTACCCGAGGACGCGGCAGCCGCTTACGACACGGCGCTCGACCTTGCGCCACAGCGTCGTGACGCGCGCGTCGGGCGCGCGCGCGCGCTCCGCCTCGCTTCGATGCCGCGCGAAGCAGCTGCAGAAGCCATGCGCGCCTGGAACGAGCACACGCAGCGCGAAGCCTGGCAGAACGCCGAACTGCGCGAAGTCGGCGTCGCGGGTCTGAGTTGGACCGTCTCCTGCGTGCGCGAGGGCGACGGCATTCCGGCGGCGGCCGACGCGTCCGCGCGCGCGCTCGAACTGGCTGCGGCGCGCGGGGATGCCGAGGCGTGGCTGCCGCTGTTCGACCTCTACGCCTGGCAGGGCTTGCAAGAGTCCGCCGCGGAAGCCGCGGCGCGCGGGCTGCGCGCCGGCGCGCCCCAGGACGTTCTCTACGGCCGGATGCGCGGGCTCGGACAAAGCCAGCGCAATCTTCAGGTCGCCACGCTGGAAGAAGTCCGGCGCAGC
>JAQBVK010000087.1 GCA_027623585.1 Planctomycetota bacterium | reverse complement strand
CCGGCTCCTTGACCCCGGCCGCGAATCCACGCGCCGGAACGAAAGCACTTATTCAGCGCTGCCCTAGGCGCTCCAAGAGAGTGTCGAGTGGATGGTGGCGGTCGGCGATTAGAAGGATCCGAACAACATGCCGGCGAAGGTGCTGACCGGCTGCGCTTCGCGCGCGTCCTCGAGTTGCGCGTTCAGGGTCTTGAGCGCCTTGAGCAGTTCCTCGTAGGCTTCCTCCTGCGCGAGCAAGCGGCCGAGGCTGCCTTCGCCGTCTTTCAGGCGGCGTGAGACCTCGGCGAGGTTCTCGAGGAAAGAGGAAGCGTTCGCGGCGAGTTCGTCGTCCTTGAGCAGCGCTCCGATCAGGCCCTTGCCTGCGGCGGCGTCGTCGGTGAACACGCGCAGGCGCTCTGAAGTGATCTCGAGGTTCTCGAGCAGCCGCGCCGCGTCGTCCTTCATCTGCGGATCCTTGAGCAGCGCGCCAATCAAGCCTTCGCCTTCCTTGGCCATGCGCGCGATCTCACGCACGTCCGTCATCGCGGCGCCAGTGTCCTCGATCAGGGCGATCAAGCGATCACGGGTCGCCTCGTCGGAGATCAATGCTCCCAGCGCGCCCTTGCCGGCGCGCACGTCATCGATCAGCCCGCGCACGTCGGCGAGCGCGCGCTCGAGATCGCCGCGCATGCCCTCGTCGTTGACCAGCGCGCCGAGAATGCCCTTGCCGGAGGTGATGTCATCGGTCACCTTGCGCAGATTGCCGATTGCCGCGCGCAGGTCCTCGCGGTTTTCCTCGACCAGCTCGCGCAGCATCTCCAACGCAGGCGGCGAGGTCACGCCGATGAGCTCGGCGCCCGGCGCGATCGGCGCGGTCCCCGGCACGCCGGGCTCGATTTCGACCACGCGGCCTCCGAGCGCGCTGAACTCAGCGATGCGCAGCGAGTAGCCCTGGCGCAGCCGCGGCGCTTCTTCGAACTCCATCTCCACGCTGATGCGCCGGTCGGGTGGACGGTCGTAGTCCAGCGCCACTTCGCGCACGGTGCCCGTGGGACGTCCTGCCACGTGCACGACGTCACCCTCCTTGAGACCGCGCGCGTCCGGGAACCACGCCGTGAGCTGAGTCTTCTCCTGGAGGGAGAAGCCAGTCAGCACGATCGTGTAGTAGAGCAGCAGGGCGAGGGCTCCAAAGAAGACCAAGCCGAGCAGGAAATCGCGGCGGGAGGAGGATTCCATGTCTGTCAATCGATGGGAGTGCCGAGGAATTCGCGCACGCGCGGAAGCTCGGAAGCCAGCACCTCGGCGGGCGGTCCGGAGACGATGATGCGACCCTTCTCGAACACGGCGAGCAGGTCGCCGACGGTCTTCGCGCAACTCGTGCTGTGCGTGACGGTGACCGAAGTGGTGCCGAGTTCCTCTTGGAGGCGGCGAATCGTGGCGCTGATGCTCGCCGACATCTCGGGGTCAAGGCCGGCTTCCGGCTCGTCGTAGAGGATCACCTTGGGTTCGGTCACCAACGCGCGCGCGAGGCCGACGCGTTTCTGCATCCCGCCGGAGAGCTGTTCCGGAAGCTTGAGCTCGGCGCCTTCGAGCATCACCAGGGCCAGCACCTTTTGCACTCGCTCGCGAATCTCAGACTCCGCGCAGTCACGGCCTTCGCGCAAGGGCAGCGCCACGTTGTCAAAGACGCTCATCCAGTTCAGCAGCGCCGAATGTTGGAAGAGGTAGCCCATGTCCTTGCGCAGCAAGCTGAGCTCGTGACCGCTCAATTCGGGCACCGACTTGCCCATGACTTCGACCTCGCCGTGATCCGGCTTGAGCAGGCCGATCAGGTGCTTGAGGATCACGCTCTTGCCCGAGCCCGAGGGCCCCATCAGCACCAGCGACTGCCCCTGCTCGACGCTGAACGAGAGCCCTTCGAGCACCTTCTGGGCGCCGAAACTCTTGTGAACGTCGCGCAGTTCGATCGTCGCCATCAGGTGGTGTAGATCAACTTGCCGAGGAAGAAGTTGAGCACGATGATCAGGATGATCGAGTTGCGCACCGCCGATCGCGTCGCATCGCCGACGCCGCGCGCGCCGTGGCGCGCCTGCAGGCCGCTCGCGCAGCCGACCACTGCGATCGTGAATCCGAACACCGTGGACTTGATCAGCGCCGCGTAGAGCGACTTCGGAACCGGCAGCCACCAGACCCAGCGATCCTCCAGCGCCTCGGTGGCGTTGAGCAGGTAGCCGTGGAAATCCACGCCGAGTTGCGTCGTGGCGATGATGCCGCCGCCGAGGATGCCGATGATGGACCCGAGCACGGTCAGCAAGGGCGCCATGAACATCAGGCCGAAGACGCGCGGCACCACCAGGAAGGAGGCCACGTCCACCGACATCACCTCCAGGGCGGTGATCTCTTCCTGCACCTTCATGGTGCCGAGTTCGGCCGCCATCGCGCTCGACACGGCCGCCGCGAGCAGCACCGCGGTCATGACCGGGGCCATCTCGCGCACCATCGCCACCGAGACCGCGAAGCCGATCGCCTGCTGTTGACCGAAACGTTGAAGCTCGTAGCCGAGTTGCAGCGCCAGAATCATGCCGATGAAGAAGTTCACGAACAGCACCACGTGCAGCGTCTTCACGCCGGACAAGTGCATCTGATCGAACAGCGATCGGCGGCGGCGCAGCAGGTGGGGGATGCGCGCCACCGCGGCCAAGCCGATCGACACGGCATAGCCCGCTGAGCTCAACATCGGCGCCAAGAGGCGCGCGCCTGCGCGTTCGACGATGTTCACAGAGTCTTGCCGGGAGCTTGGGAGGAGAGGTCAGGCCAGCCCGGACCCGGGAAGGCGGGTGATTCCAGACTGCGCTCGCCATCCGGCATCGTGCGCCAGCGGAGCAATCCGAACAGGAGCGCAGTATGCGAAGTTCCGTCGGGCTCGTTCCAGCGCCCGCCGAGGCCGGCGAAGGAACGCCGCCGGTGACCGGAGCCCTCGGCGTCGTGCCAGAGTCCCAACCAACCGCGCCGCACCCGTTCGACCGGCGCGGGCTGCATCGGCCTGCGGTCAGACCAGACTTCGTAGAGGAAGCCGAAGTTGCGCGAGAGAATCTCCGGTTCGATGAATGAGGGAATCCCTGGATCAAGAATGCGCATGACGCTCGAGCCGTCGCGTTCGGCCTTCTCTGAGAAGACCGGCCACAGTCGCGTGTGCTCCGACTGTGAGCCGTCGTCCCACTGGGTGCGGGAGGCGTAGAACAGCGGCACGCCGTACCAGGACTCGCGCTCGCCGCCGAGGGCGAGTTGGTCCTTCCGCCACCAAAAGAAGGGAAACAGCGCGCTGCGGTACTCGGTGTCGGAATCCTTGTAGTGCAGCCAGAACGGAATCACGCGTCGGACGCTGCGCCCTTCGGCTTCGTTGGTCTCGAAGCGCAGCAGCGGCCAAATCGTGAAGGAACTGTGTCCGCGGCTCGGCTGTTTTTCCCAGGTGAAGAAGGGCCACAGCACGCTGGTCGCTTCGAAGTCGTCCTGCGTGACGTGGCCGCCGATCAAAAAGGCCAGCCAGCCTTTGCGCGGATGTTCGAGATCGAGCCCGTCCTCTGCGAGGTTGAGCATTGGCCACATCCAGAACGAGCGCCGGTACTTTCCGGGGACTTCGGAGCGCCCGTAGAAGGGAAAGAATCGCCAGCCCTGTTCGCTGCCTTCCTGGCGCCCAAAGAGGGGCCACAACCAGTGCGTGGCGGTGCGGCCGTCCTTCTTGCTCTGGATCCAGAGCGGCCACAGTACGAACTTGAATTCGTCGTAGCTGAGCACGTTGCGGCCGTTGCCGCCGAAGGGGAAGACCCAGAAATAGTCCTCGCCGTCTTCACTGCTGCCGCCGGCGATCAGCCAGAGCAAGAAGGACCAGTCGGTATCGAGGATGCCGTCGGAGCGGCGCTCGCTGCGGTACCAGCCGAGCGGGAACACGCGCCATGAGACCATGTCACGCTCCGGCTGGTCGAAGTAGCGGCCGAAGGCGAACAGGAAGTCGGACTCCGTGGAGCCATCCGCGCGCCGTTCGGTCCACCACAAGGGACTCAGCGCCCAGTGCGTCGCCGCGGCGTCGGCCTCATGCCTAATTGCGCCGGCCAGCGCTTCCGCGCTCTCCCAACCCGGCAAAGTGTGGCGCGCAAAAAGCGGCGCCACGTTGAGCTCGGCGTTGGGAGCCGCGCAGCTTGCGGCAGCCAAGACCAAGGCGCTCGCGTGCCGAAAGGCCGGCGGCATGGCGGGATTGTAGGCTCCGGGCAAGGCTGATGCGATGCTCCCTGCTCCTCGCCTGCGCTTGCGCGGTGTTTCCGGCTTGCGGTTTGTTCCGCTCGGCGCCTGAACTTCCTTCCTTGGATCAGGTGCGCATCGCGCGCGAGGAGCAGGATCCGCAGTGGCAGCGGCTCCGCGCCGCG
Source organism: Planctomycetota bacterium (assembly GCA_027623585.1). Taxonomy (GTDB): domain Bacteria; phylum Planctomycetota; class UBA1135; order UBA1135; family UBA1135; genus JAQBVK01. The sequence goes on along the minus strand of JAQBVK010000087.1, from coordinate 4,492 downwards.
TACGACGCGCTCTTGCTCGATCCTTTGCGCGGCTGGTCCGAAGTCGAGGAGATGGCTTCGCGCGCTCCGGGCGATGCCCGGCTCGCCGCAATGATCCAGGATCTGCGCGTGGAGCAGCAGGGCGAGGAAGCGGTGCGCGCGCAAGCGCAGTCACGGTACGAGGAGGATCCGAGCGCGATGAACGCTTGGCTGCTCGCGCGGCGAACCGTCGAGAAGCCTCGCCGACTCGAACTCGTCGAGCAGGCCTTGGAACTGCAGCCCGGTCATCAACAAGCGCAAGTGATGCGACTGGCCCTGAGAGCGCGCGCCGGAGATCTTGAGGTGCTCGACGAACTCATCCGCTTGCTGCGGCGGCATCCGGGATTGGCCGAGGGCTGGCGCCTGCTCGGGGAGTTTGCTCCGCTCTACGCGAGGCCTGATTTGGCATTGCGCGCCGCCGAGACCGAGCCTTGGTCACCCTACGCGAGTCAGCGCACTAGCACCATCGCGCTGGCCGAAGCCTTGCTGGCCGGCGGGAAGCCCGAACAGGCCCTGCAAGCCTTGAGCGAGTTGGAGGTGGACGACGACGCGGTGGCAGTGGTGCGCGCGGCCGCGCACGCGGCTGCCGGTCGTCCCGAGCGCGCCCAAGTGATTCTTTCCCAAGTGATCGTGCGCGATCCCGGCAACGCCATCGCCCACTTCAACCTCGGCCTGCTCTACCGTGACTATCTGCCGGATGACGCGCTCGCCGAGCAGCACTTGCAGGCTTATCTCGACCAGTCCGATCTGCCGACCGAGCAGGACTTGTTACGGCGCATGCAGGCGGAATATTGGTTGATGCAATATCGCGGCTTCCCCGCCGCCGATCCGCCGGTGCAGCCGTGAAGGTGCTGGTGCAGCGCGTGTCGCGCGCTTCGGTGTGCGTGGCCGGACTCGTACGGGGCGAGATCGAAGCAGGCTTGCTCATCTACCTCGGCTGCGAGATCGGCGACGAGGAAGTCCAGGCCGTGCGCTTGGCCGACCGCGTCTCCAAATTGCGGATCTTTGCCGATGCGGCGGGCCTCAGTAATCTCGATCTGAGCAGCGTGGCCGGCGCGATCCTCGTGATCTCGCAGTTCACGCTCGCAGCGGACTTGCGAAAGGGCAATCGACCCTCCTTCACGGGCGCGCTCGCGCCCGATCCTGCCCGCGCCCTGGTGGCGCGCTTCGCCGCGCGCCTGCGCGAGCGTGGCCACCGCGTGGAAGAGGGGATCTTCGGCGCCGAGATGGAGGTCACGAGCGTCAACCAGGGACCGGCGACCTATCTCCTGCGCGACCCGGCTGGACCGGGTGCGCCGCAGGCTTGACGAATCGCCGCAAGTCCCGATACTGACGGAACCTACGAGCGCCGACGTTCTCCCCCGGACCGCGCGAATGAGCAAGAAGGCACGACAAACCGTCACGAAGCGCGAACTCGTTCAGAGGATCGCCGACAAGACGGGACAGACCAAGGTGCTGGTGCGCGAGGTCGTTCAGTTGTTCTTGGACGAGATGGCCACCGAACTGGTGCACGGCAATCGGCTCGAGTTCCGAAAGTTCGGCGTGTTCGAAGTTCGCGAGCGGCCAGGACGGATCGCGCAGAATCCGAAGACCATGGAGAAGGTCGAAGTGCCGGACAAGCGCGTGGTGCGCTTCAAGGTCGGCAACGTGTTGCGGCAGATGGTGGACGAAGGCCGGCTCGATCTGCTCGCGGCGATGACCGACCGCGACTGAGTCGATCAGATTCCGGCGAGCGCCTGGCTGAGATCTCGTTCAAGGTCGTTGCCGTCTTCGACGCCGACCGAGAGGCGGATCAGGCCGTCGTTGATGCCGAGCTGGCGCCGGATCTCCGGCGGCACGGAAGCGTGGGTCATCGGAACCGGTAACTCCACCAAGGATTCGACGCCGCCGAGCGATTCGGCCAGGGCGAACAGTTCCAGGCGCGCCACCACCGCGCGCGCCGCGGCCTCGCCACCCTGGACTTCGCAGCACAACATGCCGCCGAAATCGCGCATCTGCTCGCGCGCTAGGGCGTGCTGCGGATGGCTGGCAAGTCCGGGATAGATCACGCGCTCGACCTTCGGGTGCGCTTCCAGGAAATCCGCCAGCCGGCGTGCGTTCGCACAGTGGCGTTCCATGCGCAGGTGCAGGGTGCGCAGGCCGCGCAGGGTCAGGAAGGAATCGAAGGGGGAGTTGGAAGTGCCCGCTGAGTTCTGATGGAACCACACGTCCTCCTTGCGCGCGGCATCGCGCACGATCAAGGCTCCGCCGACCACGTCGCTGTGGCCCGAAACGTACTTGGTGGTGCTGTGGATCACGTAGTCGCAGCCGTATGCGATCGGATTCTGCAGCGCCGGCGTCGCGAAGGTGTTGTCGACGACCACTTCAGCGCCGACCTTGTGCGCCGCGGCGACGGCGAGGGCGAGCGGCGTGAGTTTCAGCAGCGGATTAGTCGGCGTCTCCAGATACAGCAGCCGAGTGTCGGCCGGGATGCGCGCGAGTTCTTCCGGCTTGCTGGTGTCGATGTACAAGAAGCGCAGTCCGAAGCGTTGCTCGATGCGCCGGAACAGTCGGCCGGTGCCGCCGTAGAGATCGTCACCAGCGACGACCAGATCGCCCGATTGCAGAGTGAGCAGCAGCGTGTGGATTGCGGCCATGCCGCTGCCGCACGCGAAGGCGGCCGCGCCTCCTTCCAGGTTGGCGAGCGCGTCCTGCAGCGCGAAGCGCGTGGGATTCTGTGTGCGTGAATACTCGTATCCCTGACGCGGTTCACCCGGCGCGTCTTGCACGTAGGTACTGGTCATGTAGATCGGCGGCATCACTGCGCCGGTCTGCGGGTCAGGGGCCCACCCAGCATGAACCGCGCGAGTGCCGAAGCCGTGAGAGGGGTCGGGAGTCATCGTGGTCAACGGGTGTCGTGCTTGAGCCGGCGGAGGCTTTGCATGAGGTCATGACGATCGAGCGGGGCGAGCGAACCGTCGGCGCGTTGCACGAGCACGGCTTCGCGGCCTTCGAGGGCTACGATGGCTTCGCGCCACGGAGCGTCGGCGCGCAGCACGGGCGGCGGCGGCGCGAGATGGTTCGCGACCTTCAGCGCTTCGAGCGCTGCGCCTTCCGCGAGGCGGCGCAGTGCGGCGTCTTCGTCGAGCACGCCGATCAGTTTTCCGTCTGCGTCACGCACCGGCAGGGGGCGTACGCCACGTTCAGCGGATTGGCGCAGAGCCCACGCCAAGGTGTCGCTCGGCAGCACGCAGGCGGTGGCGCGGTCGTGCGCGAGATCGCCCACGGTGGCGCTCGCCGCGGAAACCTGCGGCAGGTAGCGTTGATCGCGCATCCAGTCGTCGGAATAGACCTTCGACAGGTAGGCGCGCCCTGAATCGGGAAGCAGCGTGACGACGCGCGCGGATTCAGGCAGCGTGCGCGCGACCTGCAGCGCCGCGAACAGGTTCATGCCGGTGGAACCGCCGCCGAAGATGCCGGTCTCGCGTGCGAGCCGTCGCGCCGTGAGGAATGAATCGCGGTCTGCGACGACGAAGTAGTCGTCGATGACCGAGGGGTCCCACGCCGCCGCGATCTCTTCTTCGCCGACGCCTTCGACGGCGTAGGGCTTGGGAACGCTCATCTCGCCGGTGCGCCACCAGTGCTCGAGCACCGAGCCCGGCGGATCCACGCCGACGATGCGCACCGCTGGATTCTGCTCCTTCAGGTAGCGTCCGACGCCGGACAACGAGCCGCCGGTGCCAGCCGCCGCGACGAAGGCGTCGAGCCGTCCGCCGCATTGCTCCCAAATTTCCGGTCCGGTACTCAAATAGTGAGCCTGGATGTTGTCGGTGTTGTGGTATTGGTTTGGCCACCAGCCGCCGCATTCTTGCGCGATGCGCTCGGCAGTCTGGGTGTAGTGCAGCGGTGAGTGAATCGGCGCATTGGCCGGCGTCACCACCACGGTCGCGCCAAGCGCGCGCAGCGCGGCAATCTTCTCGGCGCTCATCTTGTCCGGGATCACGATCGTGATCGAGTAGCCGCGCACGGCTGCGACCATGCACAGCCCAAAACCGGTATTGCCTGAGGAACATTCGACGATGCGGCCGCCGGGCTTCAAGAGTCCCTTGCGCTCGGCTTCGTCCACCATGTGGATCGCAATGCGATCCTTGATGCTTCCGCCCGGGTTCACCGACTCGACCTTGATCAACACTTCGCAGCGGACAGTCGGATCGAAAGCGCGCGGCAGCTTCACGAGGGGTGTCGAGCCCACCGCGTCGAGTATCGTGTCCATCATTCCGGTCGCGCGCCGCCCCATGCTGGTCTTCATGCGTGCGCATTCTAGGCCGTTGGAACTGAGCGTTCATGTCCGCTGATTCCGAGACGGCGTTCGCCGCTGAGACCCTTGCCGCGCTCGGCTGGAGCGCGGCGCTGGCGCTCATCGCCGAACGCGCCGCGACGCCCTCGGGCCGGCGGGCTTGTCTCGCCTTGAGGCCTGACGCGCCGAGCGCGGCCG
>JAQBVK010000086.1 GCA_027623585.1 Planctomycetota bacterium | reverse complement strand
GCCGTGGCCTGCGTAGTGAATGCCGGTCTGCTTCAGGCTACGAAGCATCTAGAAGGGCGCGCTCTTCGGCGCGTGCGCTCCGGTCCAGCTCACGCTCCCGCCGGCTGAAGCGAGCAGACGCGCCGCCGCGGGTCCGAGCAGCACGGCGGCCCTCGCCTGCAAAGCGGCGGGTTCCACCGGAGGCACGGATTCACCCATCTGCGCCCCCATCCTAGCCGGTGAGCGCTCAGGCTTCGGGATCTCGGTTCCGCTGATTCTTCTCGTTCTCGCGATGCAAGCGCCCCTGCTCGCGCACCAAGCGCTTCAGGATCTTGCGCGTTTCCGCGGAAACACGCTCTTGCTGAACGATCTCGAGTTCATGGCCGCCGCCTCCCGCTTCGTCGCCAGCCGCCGCCGGCAGCGGCGCCGGAGCGCCGGGACCGTGGGCGCCGGGACGGCGCAACACCACGAGCCACGGTGAACGGAAGCCGCCGAACAGTTTTTGCCGCGCCAGCACTCGCACCGTGTCGCCGTGCACGCTTGCGCGCAGAGATCCCGCCCAGCGGCAATCCCGTTGCAGAGCGGCGGCTGTCGCCAGACCGGCCGCCACGCCTTGCCGGCGTCCAACCAATTCGAGACACGCGCTGCACACTCCTTCGAACACTTCCGCTTCGCTGACCGCTTGGCGGCACAGGGAGCAAGGCTCGGTTTCGCCGACGTCCACCACCAGTCCGCTGACCCCGCAATGCACCGCGCGGTCGCGACCGATGCGTTTGCCTGAGCGCTCGCTCAGAACCAGCTCGTCCGGGAAAACCTGGCGGCGAGTGGCCTCGCAGGTGACCAGTAATTCTTTCACACCGCGGTCCCCCGACATGCGCGAGACGCCGAGGCTCGCCGGCAACACGCGGCGATTGGTGCGCGAGCAGGTCGCGAGAAGATCGGGACGCACGCGCTTGCCGCTCGCCTCGCAGGTCTGCAGGTATTCTTCGAGCACCTTGTCGCCGCTGACTTGGCAAGTGCCGAGCAGGGATGGCAGCACGCGCTTGCCGGTGGCCGCGCACACGGCGAGCTCCTCGGGCAAAGCAGGTGCGCCGGTGAGCTCGCAGTGAACGGCGATGTCCTGTGTGATTTCGACGCCGGAAACCGCGGAGCGCACCAGATTCTCGCGCAAAGTCTTGCGGCCCGTGCGTTCACACGACACCAGCAATTCCTTGAGCACCTTCGAGCCGGTGACTTCGTTGACGCCGAGCAAGACCGGCAGCACCTGTTTCCCGGTGATCGTGCAGGTCTCCAGCGCTCCCGGCGCCGCGAGTTCGCCCCTGACCTCGCAGGTCACCGCGACTCGCCGCAAGATTCTCCGCCGCGTCGCGGCGCAGGTCGTGAACTGGTCCGGATGGGCGAGCACGCCGCTCGCGACGCAGCGTTCGAGCTTGTCAGGCAGCGCCCGACGGCCGGTCTCTTGGCACTCGATGAGTTCCGAGGACAAGACCTGAGCGCTGCTCACCGCACAGGTGGAGAATCGCTCGGCCAGCGTGCGCTTCCCGGTGCGGACGCACTTGCGCAGCAAACGGTCCAGCACGCGCTGGCCGCTGACTTCGTCCACGGCGAGCAGGGATCGGCGCGCGCGCCGTTTCGTGGAAGCGCAGGTCTCCAGCGCTTCGGGCGCGCACAGGGCGCCGGTTTCATCGCACGCGACGGCTTTGTCCTTGGTCATGAGGACTCCGGTCTCCGCGCAAGCAACCAGCATGTCCTTCACGATTCTGCGCCCAGTCACCGAGCAGGTCCCGAGATGCTCTGGCATCACTTTCGCTCCCGTCGCTGCGCAGGTCTGCAGCAGCGAACGGCGGATCTTACGGCCCGTCGCCGCGCAGGTTTCCATGCCTTCGGAAAGCACGTCGACCCCGGACGAGGCGCAACTCTCAAAGAACTGCGGGCGCGCGCGTTTGCCGGTTTCGGCGCAACTTTTCAACAGGCTGTGCCGCACTTCGGATCCCGAGACCTCACAGCGGCCAAGGCCCTCAGGCAGCGTCATCGCACCGGATTCGGCGCAACGCCGCATGTGGCGCGGGCAGGCGAAGGCACCGGTTTCCGGACACTCCGCGCCTTCATCCGGCAGCAAGGTCGCGTCACAGCAGGAACAGGCATGGACTTCCTCCGGAAGCGCGTAGCGGCCGCTCATGGCGCTGCGCACCATCGATTCGGGCAAGGCTCGGGTGCCGCTGACGCTGCTCGGAACGTAATACTCGTCGAGGCAGAGCAGACCGCTGATCGGATCTTGGAACAGCAGATCGCGCGCCACGCGTTTGTGCGAGCGCGCGCAGGTCGCCACTTCCTCCGGCAACAGCAGTCGACCGGAAACTTCGCACTCGACCAACTCGGCCGGGAACGCCCAGCGGCCGGAGAGCGCGCTCCGCTCCATTTCCCCTTTCGGTCCTGCCCGGCGGCTCACCGCCGACCACGCGATCTCATCGCTGAGGTAGCGGCGACCGTCTTCCAGAGTCTCGACGCACTTCTCGCACGCACGACTGCCGGAGTCGAGCTCCTCGAGGTGCTCTTCGCAGAGCGCGGTGCCGCATCCGGCGCAGGCGCTGCTGTGTTCCGAGCATCGAGCCGTGCCGCAAGACTCGCATTTACGCAAGCCGGCATCGGCGCCAGCGTGTTCAGCGCAAAGGCCGGTCGTGCAGTTCTCCGTCGCACAGGCGGTAATCGCTCCGGCGGCCACGAAGTGACCGGCGGCGCACGCCCACAGGGGAGCGCTCGCCTCAGTTCCCGCCGGCAGAGGAATCTCTCCCAAGATGACTCCGCTCACGGGCACGCATCGCAACTTGATCGGCCATGCGGCAGTTTGATCGCGGTGGCGCACCTGAGCTTCGACCGTGACCGTCTGGTAGATGAGGCCGGTCAGTCCTTCGACCGCGGCGCCGACGCCGAGTTCCAGCGTGGGGCGGTGCGTGAACGCCGGTCGTGCTGCCGCTTCGTTCAGGAAGGTCGCCAGCGCGCGGCGGCTGCGCACGTCCTTCTCGATGGCGCCAGCAGCGCGCGCGAAGGCTTCCTCGACCGCTTCGGCAACGTCGCCTTCGAGGGCGTTGACCAAGGGCGTGCGTGAGCCGTCAGGCCAGGGCAGGGTTTCCGGCGCGTCGAGATAGGCTTCGAGCGCGTGGCCCTCGGCGCAGGAGCGCGCTTCGACCAAGGCTTCTTGGCGCTCGGGCCCCGCGCTTGCAGTGGCGCGAAGATTGAGGGAGGCGGCGACCGTCGCATGCGCCTCCGTAACCTTCAGGCTCTCGATCACCAATCCGTGCGGCTCGAGTTGCGCCGCCAACTTCTTGCGCACTCGGTCGAGCGGGTAGGCGCGCGCGTCGGCGAGGAAGAAGGCGGAGCCTTCGCGGAACTTCGAGGTCAGTCGCTCCCAAGCCCACGATCCCGGTTCGCAATCGAGCGTCTTCGACTCTTCGATGGGAGGTTGCGCGAGCGTGCGGCCGCTGCGCTCGGGCACGCGCAGTTCCGTGTGCCGACCCTCATGCTCGAGCAAGATGCGCTTGTCGTCAGTAACTTGCCAGCCGCCTTGCCTCAGTTCCAGGCTCGCAGCGACGAGCTGCGCGACCGTGTGGCGCGGAGCATCGGCCTCATAACGTCCGCGCGGCGAGAGCATTTCACGGCCGAGCGCTCCGAGCACGCGATCCGCTGCGCGCCGGCGTTCTCCGCGGAAGATCACCGCTTGTTTGCGCTTCTCGAGTATCGGCAGCAGTTCTTCCTCGCGCGGCGTTCCTTCGAGCACCGCCGCCACGCGTCCGAGCAAGAAGCGCGTCCAAGCGTGCTCGTCGCCGCCGAAACCGAGGTCACCGAGCCAGGTTCCCACCTGCTCTGCCTCCAAATCGTGGAAGCCGAGCCTCTGTTGAGCCGCGTGGACCGCAAGCTCCTCCGGGCTTCCTTTCAAGATCAGCCGGTGCACCGTGCAACGCGTGCCGTCTTCGCCAGCAAGCCGCTCCATGCGCGCGACGTGCACGGCCGGCTCCAACGCCGGACCGAAGTGGATCAAGTCCGTGACGCAGTGCACGACCTGCCCGCGCGCCGCGCCGTCCGGCGCGATCAACACGCGCCGTTCTCCGAGCACGAAGCGTTGGATCGACATCCGGTTCAGGCCGTCTTGGCCTTCCTTCAGCACCTCGGTCTGATCGATGAAACCAGCTTGCGCCAAGGCGTGCGAGAGACCGGTCGCGGTGGCGCCGCTGCGCACGCACACCAGGACTCGCGCATCGCGATCCTTCTGCACTTTGCGCGCGATTTGCGCAACCTGCGCGGTCTTGACGGTCTCCCGCATGCTGCGACCGCGCACGACCAGGTCCTGCAACAAGCGCTTGAGCGCCGGCTCCGTGACGAGGTTGCGCGAGATCGCCCTCTCGACCGCCTCGGAAAAAGCCCACGGGCCGCCGATCACGGCGGCGAGGTAGTGATCACGCGTCTGTTCGGTGAAGCCAAGTGCCGCGCGCCAAGCCTGATCCAGATATTCCTTCTCCCGCTGCTGCGGTTCGAGCAGGTGATCCTTGACCGTGCGTTTGGACTTGCGCGGACCGGAGTCACTGACTTCGACGACGGAGTCGCGCCGCATCCACGCCGACAAGCGCGCGTGCAATTCATCCTCGGTTCCCTTGCGCGGGAACTGCGCCTTGGCGTCGCCGCCCAAGAACAGACTCACGAACTCTTCCCAAGTGCCGAGCGGGTGCGCGACCAAACCCCGCACCAGGTCGAGCGAACGGTAGAGCGTCGTGAAACCGTCGTGCAAGGGCGACGAAGTGCGCGCGAACAAGAACAGGTCTTCGCGCAGCGCGTGCCGCAGCGCGCGGACGGCGTCCTTACTGCATTCATGGACTTCGTCGAAGAGCACCACGCCGAAACCGCGGTCGTGGATTTGTTGGGCGCGCGCGGCCGCCGTCGCGTGGCTGAGCACCCAGGCACCGCCGGCGGCGAGCTCGGCGATGCGATCCTCGCTGCACTGCCGCAGCGGCAGTCCGAAGCCCTGATGCATGCGCGCGATCCAATCCGCGCAATCCCGCTCCGGACAAATCACGAGCAGGCTGTCGCATTGGCCGCGTTCCACTAACTCGGCCGCGGCGATCGCCATCGCTTGCCGGGCTCCGTCACCGTCTTCGTCGCTGAACAGCGCGCGCGGCCCCAGGTCACGCAGCAGTGCAAGCGCCTGAGTGACGACCGCGTCGGACGGCTCGAGGCCGCGACGCGCGAGGCACTTGAAGTCGTCGCGTCCGTCGAGGTCGAGGCCACGGCCGAGATCATGCTCGACGACCGCGAGCCGCAGGCGCAAGGAACGGCGTTCCGCCGCCGGCTCCTGAGCGTGCTGAGTCATCCACTCTTGCACCGCAGGCCCCGTGAAAGGGATCTGCTTCGGAATGGCGCCGAGGTCCGAAGGGGAACTACTGCTGACGGTGGGATGGACCTGGGACGGCTGGCTCATGGCTAACGAAGGGGCACACTCCTTGTCGGCACGGCTGGGCCTCGCACTGGAGGAACGAAAACAAGTGACAATGCTTGTCTGTAGCACTATGCTCCACGAACCGATAGCAAGGAACAGCGTGCGTCTCCTCTTCACACTCAGCTCCGCGCTCCTGGCCGTCGTGCTCGGAGCCTGCTTGGGCGGCTCGTCCGGCGCCAAGGATCACTCCCAGGAGGTCGATCTCCAACTGCGCGCGTTGATTCTCCAACTCGGATTGACGGGGCGGCCGGAGCAGATCGTCGAAGACGACGGCCGCACGATTCCTGAGGCCGACGATCCGCTCGTCATGCTCGGCAAGCATCTGTTTTTCAGCAAATCGCTCGGCGGTGACTTCACTTCTTCTTGCGCTTCCTGTCACCACCCCTTGCTCGGCGGCGCCGATGCGCTGACCCTGCCGGTCGGCGTCGAGGCGATGGATCCAGACCTGCTGGGTCCTGGACGCGTGCAACTCTCGACCGCGATTGGCTACGACGGCGGGCCGAACGTCCCGCGCAACTCCCCCACCACATTCAACATCGTGCTGTACAAGCAGTCCCTGTTCTGGGACGGGCGAGTGCAGAGGCACACCGACGGCGGCATCTTCACGCCGGATTCTGCCGGGCCCACCGTGAGTGATCCGAATGCGGGGCCGACGCTGGCCGCAGCGCAGGCTCGCTTCCCGGTGACCTCGGAGGATGAGATGAAATCTCACAGCTTCGAGACCGGCAGCACGCGCGCGGTCTTGCGCGGCCACCTCGGCGCGCGCATCGGCCGCTACGGCATGGGCGCAGGCGAGATCCCGGACGACTGGCTGCCGCTGTTCCGCGCGGCGTTCGCCTCACCCTTGGGCACTTCCCAAGAATTGATTCACTACGACACGATCGCACTGGCGCTGGCAGCATATCAAGAGTCACAATTCTTCGCGGCCAACGCCTGGAATCGCTTCGCGACCGGCATTCCCGGAGCGCTCACGGCGCAACAGAAACGCGGCGCGCTGCTGTTCCTGCGCGATCCCGCCTACGGCGGAGCGGGGTGCGTCAGTTGCCACTCGGGCGACTTCTTCACGGATGAAGAGTTTCACATCCTCGCCTTCCCGCAGATCGGTCGCGGAAAAGGTGACTTGAACGGCCAAGGATCTCCCACTCAGGATTGGGGACGCGCGCGCGTGACCGGCGCGCCTACGGATCGCTTCAAGTTCCGCACGCCGACGTTGCTCAACGTGGAACTCACCGCGCCTTACGGTCACAGCGGCGCCTATGACTCGCTCGCCGACGCCGTGCGCCACCACCTCGATCCGGTGGGAATGAACGCGATCTACAACTGGACGCAGGCAGATCCCGGCACCCAGGTCTTCGATTTGATCCTCAACACGCAAGAGGCCACCCAGGCCTTGATCAGTGCGCGCGCCGCGGGCGCTTCAAGGCTGCCGCAGGGAGTCAGTCTCACGAGCGCCGAGTTGGCCGATCTGCTCGCCTTCCTCCAAGCGCTGACGGATCCACGCTTGAGGGATCCGGCATTTCTGGAGCCGTGGATCGCGCGCAATGGCGCCGAGTTCAGCGATTCCCAGCTTCTCGACGCGCGCTTCAGCCAGTAGCGGACGGCGGCGCGATAGGATGGGCGAGTGATCGTCACAGCCTTGTTCCTGCTGCTCCAGCATGCCGTTCCTGAAGCTTCGGCCCCGCCGTGACCGGTGTGACCGGGCGAGGGCCAGCCGATCCGTTGGACCGGCGAAGAAGAAACTGAACGGCCGTTCACGCTGAGCTTGCGGCTGCTGCCGAACTCGCCAGTGGAGCGCGCAAAGACGCGCTGGGTGGCTGCATGGCGCGCGACAAAACGACTCTCCGTGGCCTTGGAATACAATCCAGGCGAAGATGAATTGCTTCCCAACTTCAACTTCGCGCTCTCGATGCCGGGCGAGCACGTGCCGCACGTCGGCCTGATCGGGGGCACCAGCAGTGATCGCATCGGCACGCCGGATGGGCGCGCGTGGTTCCTGACCGCGCCGTTCAATCTGCCCGAGGGCTTTCCTCTACCCGTGAACGGGTACGTCGGTGCGTCCTACGGCACTTTTGCCGATGACTTGCGCATGATCGGCGGCTTGACTTGGTGGTTCGGCGACCACACCAGCGCCACCGTGCAGCACGACGGCGAGCAACTCCACTGGATCGTGTCGCGCGGGCTCGGAGAGTTGGGTCCTGGTCATGCTTACTGGAGCGTCGACCTGCTGTTGGTGGAGATCGCGGATACGCACACGGTCGGCGCGACCGTCGCCGTGAGGTTTTAATGCTTGCATCCGCGCTGCTGCTGCTCGTGCAGGCTCAAGTCGGCTGGCGGGTCGAGCCGCTCGATGCGCCGAGTGCTACGGGCATGGCTGCGTCCTGGCAACAGGAGGCGGCCGCCGGCGAGACGCCGACTCTGCAGTGGCTCGAGCGCGAGCCGCCACGCCTGCTGATCGCGCAGCGGGGCTCCGACGCGTGGACGGATGCGCGCGAGGTCATGCGAGGAGAGAAATGGTTCCTCAATTGGGCCGACCTGCCCGGCGCCGCGCGCGACGCTGATGGACGCGTATTGCGCACCTGGCTTCCGATGGTCGGCGCGCGCTCCTACGACTACGCAGTGCGCTTCCGATTCGAAGACGCGACGCGCGACCTCACGGCTGAAGGCCGACTGCACGAGCACGACGGGCCGGGCGAGCACGGCTTCGTGTCGCTCACGCCGCTACCGGCCGGCGGCTTCTTCGCGACTTGGCTCGACGGCCGCGCGTACGCCGAAACCGGGCAGCAGTTGCGCGGCCGCGCGGTTCGCGCCGACGGATCGCTCGGACCGGAGTTGCTGCTCGACGAGCGTTGCTGCGACTGCTGCCCGACGTCGGTGATCGCGCTGAGCGATGGCGCGGTGTTGGTGGCTTGGCGCGACCGCACCGAGGAGGAGATCCGTGACGTCCTCTTCGCGCGCGGCATGCCGGAGGACCCGGCATCCTGGAGTGAAGCGCGCCTCGCCGCGCCCGACGGCTGGCGCACCCCCGGCTGACCGGTGAACGGTCCTGCGCTGGCGGTCGCCGGCGCGCGCGTTGCACTCACGTGGTTCACCCAGGGTGGCGGAAGCCGCGTGCAGGTGGCGTGGTCGGAAGACGGTGGCCGGAATTTCGGCGCGGCGCGGCGCGTGGACGGCGGTGGCGCGAGCGGACGCGTAGACGCCTGTTTCGGCCCCGACGGCAAGCTGCTGGTGAGCTGGCTGCAGCAGAAGGCCGATGCAACGGGTTGGATGGCGCGCGGCTTCGCGGCCGATGGCACGCCGGGCGAGTCGTTTCTCATCGCAAGCGGCTCGGCCGCGCGCGAGGTCGGCATCTTGCGGCTCGCAGCCGAGCCGCGCGGTTGGCTCGCGGCCTGGACCGAGGACGACGGGCGCGGTCTGCGCTGCGCGCGCGTGCTGCCGCCCTAATACGGA
>JAQBVK010000085.1 GCA_027623585.1 Planctomycetota bacterium | reverse complement strand
ACCCGCCGCAAGGCGCCGAGTTGCCGGTCGAGCACTGCAAAAGTGCGCCCGTCTTCGCGCTCTTCGAGGGTCTCGCCGACGCAGAGCATGGCCTGGAGACCGTGCTCGAGGACGGCTTGGAGCTTGTCGGCGAGGAAGGGATCGCGCTCGCCGAGCACGTGCCGACGCTCGGAGTGGCCGATCAACACGATTTCTACGCCTGCGTCCTTCAGCATCGGCACCGAGACCTCGCCCGTGAAGGCGCCTTCGAGCGCGGGGTGACAGTTCTGCGCGCCGAGCATCACGCCGCTGCCGCGCAGACGGCTGCGCACGATGTCAAGGTGCGGGAAAGCCGGAAACAGCGCGCAGCGAACCGCGGCGCGGGGTGAGCGCGCGCCGGCGATCTCACGCGCCAGCGCGCTCGCCTTGCGCCGCGTGAGGTGCATCTTCCAATTACCAGCAATGAAAGGAGTGCGGGTCATCGTGCTGTGGCGGCTGCGGGTTCGGCAAGGCGAGCGAAGTCGCGGCCGAGCGCGCGGAGGACGGCGCCCACGGTATCCATCGCGGCGCGGAAGCCCGCGAGGTCGAGCGCCTGAGCCGCGTCGCAGAGCGCGGAGGTCGGATGCGGATGGACTTCGACGAGCAGACCGTCGGCGCCGGCGGCCGCGGCGGCGGCCATCATCGGCGGCACCAGGGCGGCGCGGCCGGTGCCGTGGGAAGGATCCACGATCACGGGCAACTGCGCGCGCTGCTTGAGCGCCGGGATTGCTGAAAGATCGAGCAGGTTGCGCACGGCGGGGTCGAAATGGCGTAATCCACGCTCGCAGAGCACGATGCGCGTGCAACCGCCCGCGGCAACGAACTCCGCAGCGTGCAAGAATTCGTCGAGCGTCGCGCTCATGCCGCGCTTGATCAGCACGGGGAGCCCGGCGCGCCCGGCTTCGCGCAGCAAGGCCCCGTTGTGCATGTTGCGTGAGCCGATCTGCAGCACGTCGGCGTGTTCGAGCAATCGCGGAAGGTCGCGTGGGTCGAGCAATTCGGTGATCACTGGCAAGCCACTTGCGGCGCGCGCGGCAGCAAGCGCTTCGAGACCGGCTACGCCAAGGCCTTGGAAGACGTGCGGAGAACTCCGCGGCTTGAAGGCGCCGCCACGCAGCGCGCAAGCGCCGGCGCGGGCGAGATCGCGCGCGTGCGCGCTGAGGTCCACGCCTTCTTCGACGGCGCAGGGGCCGGCGACGACGGCGAAGGAGCCGCCCCCGAAGCGCGCGCCGCGAACGGTGAAGGATTGATCTGCCGTCAGGCGAGCGCCGGCGGGTGATTCACAGGGCGAGACCGCGTGGACGTCGGGCCGATCGCGCAGGGCAGCAGCAAGTTCCGCCGCGCCGTCCAGGTAGAGCAGACCGGCCGCGGCTCCGTCGCAGCCGATCAGTTGCGCACCGCGTTCCTCGCACCACGCGCGCAGGCGTCCGGCGACTGCGGCGCGTTCGCCTTCCGGCATGGCTCGGAGCTGAATTTGGAACACGCGGAGGGCGCGCGCAAGCGCGGCGCAGAATTCTAGCCTGATCGGGATGTGCGTCAACGAACGCCGGATCCTGAGGGGCCGCGTACGATGTCGCCGCATGGATAGGCTCCGCAAGCAGGCCCGCGAGGAGACGGACTTGAACCGCCTGGCGGTGCGCTCATCGACTTCACGCGGCCGCGCGCACGCCGAGGGTGAGGACCGCTTCCGCACCGCATTCGAGCGCGATCGGGATCGCGTGATCCACTGCAGCGGGTTCCGGCGCCTGATGTACAAGACCCAGGTCTTCGTCAACCACGTCGGCGACAACCTGCGCACACGACTCACGCACTCCCTGGAGGTGCTGCAAGTGAGCCGCTCCTTGGCCGGAGCGCTGGATCTCAACGAAGCCTTGTGCGAGGCCGTCGCGCTGGCCCACGACCTCGGGCACGCGCCGTACGGGCACAGCGGCGAGGAGTTGCTCGATGCAAAGATGAAGAGTTTCGGCGGTTTCGATCACAATCTGCAATCGCAGCGGGTGGTCACGGTGCTGGAGCGCCGCAGTCCCGAGTATCGCGGGCTGAACCTCACCGCCGAGACCCTGGAGTGCATGCGCAAGCACGAAGAAGCGGTGGATCCGGACAGCGGCGCGCGCCTGCGTTGGCCGCTGCTCGAAGCGCAGCTCGTGGATCTCGCCGACAGCACGGCCTACCACTACCACGACGTGGACGACGGCCTTCGTCAGGGCATTCTGAACCCGGAGAACATGGAGGCCGAACTCGAGTTGTGGTTCGACGCAGTCGTGGCGACGCGCCGGCAGCATCCCGGTCTCGAGGGTCGATTGCTGTGGCGGCGCGCCGCCAACGAGTTGCTAGGTATCGCGATCAGCGACGTCGCGACGGAATCCGAGCAACGCATCGCGGCGAGTCCGGCGGGGAGCGCGCGCGCGGCGCAATCCGGCGAGCAGCGTCTCATCGCTCACAGCGAAGCCTGTCGCAGCAAGGTCGCGGCCTTGCACAAGTACCTCTACGAACACATGTACTACCGCGAAGAGGTCAACTGGCACGTGCGCCGCGCCACCGAATTGCTTGGCAAGGTCTTCGACGCGCTCGTCGCGCGCAAGGAAAAGATTCCCGCACACTTCTTCGAAACCGCCGACAGCACCGAGCGCGCGGCCTGCGACTACTTGCAGGGCATGACCGACCGTTACGTCGAGACGGTCGCGCGCGAACTCGGCGTGCTGCCGGCTTACTAAGGAGCCGTTACTGCGGCTTGCCGCCGAAGCCGGCCGTCTTCAGGGCCGCGAGCGTCGCGGCTTCGTCGTAGCCCTCGCCGACTTTCATCGTGAGAGTCTTCGACGCGTAGTCGACAGTGCTTCCTTTCACTCCAGGCAGATCGGCGACCGCCGACTGGACTCTGGGGGGTCAGTTCACACCTCAGGTCATCCCGGAGATGCCGTAGGAGACGGTGCGGTACTGCACCATTTCCTCGGCAGCAAGGTCGTCGCCGACCGTCCCCGAGCATGCGCCGAGCGCCAGGAAAGGCGCGGCGAGAAGAAGGATCTTGATGTCCATGGATGGAGTCTAGCACGTGGAAGAGTTCATTCCGCGGCGCCGGCGACCCCTGGCCGGGCGTGATCCTGGTACTGGCGCAGTTGCTTCACCAGATCGGTGGGCAGCGAGCGGCGCGAGGTGCTAAAGGTCCCAGACCAGCGCAGAATGCCAGCTGGGTCGGCGAAACCGAGGGTCGGGCGGATCCAGCCGCTGACGGCGATGGCGCGAGCGGTGAGTGCATCGCCGCGCTGGTGCACTGCCCATGCGAGGCCGCCGCGCAGTTCCACGTCCGCGAAACGAGTGCGCAAGGCGGCGCGATCCGCTTCGGCGAGCTCTTGAGGAAGCACCACCGTGAGGGTCTGGCTCAAGGCGGCATCTTGCACCGCAGGCAGGAAACCCTCGACGATTTGTTCGATCTGCGCGCGCCACGCGCCTTCGCCGGCTTCGGCAATCTGCGTCGCGTCTTCCGCGGGGAACCACAGCAACACCGTGCCGGCAGGACCGAGCGGCAAGCCGCTGACCGGACGCCCGACCAGCTCGCGCCAAGTCTCGGCGCCATCGCGCGCGGGATGCAGTCCCCCCCCCATCGCGCGTCCGGCCGCGCTCCACAGCGTGCGATCCTGACGCTGCAGCTCAGGAGCGATCACGCGGATCGCGCCCTGGCTGGTGAGGAATCCAACCAAGCCTTGAATCGGACGGCCATCAAGCATCGTCCACGCAGTCTTCTCGTCCCCGTCGAAGGAGAGCTCCAGCGTGGGGCCGTCCACCACCGCGGTGATTTCGAAGGTCGTGCGGTCGCCGTGGAAGGAGTGTCCGCCGCCGACGTTGCCGCCGCGCGCGAACAAACCGGTCAAGCTCCAACCGAGCCCGTCGGAAGCGGAGCGCGCCTCACTTTCGCCGATCGCGTAGTTGTAATCGCCGCCGTTGAAGGACGCGCGCAGGTTGCGGTCACGGCGCATCCACCCGAGCAAAAAGGCGCCGTTGACGTAGGAAGTGGTCATTTCGACCTTCGCGCGCACCACGTAGCGCCCAGGATCCTGCCATTCGAGCGCGTGCACGAAGGCGTCGCGCGAATGCGCGGCGCGATCGATGGTGTCGGTGCCGCCGCGCGGCTGTTCGCGCCCGACGTGGACGTCGCCGCGAGGATCCACGTACCACAAACCCTTCACGCGCCGATCTTCGTGTCCGGTGAGTCCACTCTCGTCGAAGCCGGAGAGTCCAATCCAGCGCGAGGGCGCGTCGAAGGGGTGGAGTCCGGTGTCGCGCGCGCGAATCCGCGCGACGATCTCCTCCGGCACCTCCAAGTCCAGAGGCGGCGATCCGAGCGACCAAGCGAGCTCGTCGTGCTCGGCGGCGATCGCGGCTGCCGCCAACCACCAACCGCGTCCGGCGTAGTCTTGCGCGGCGGCGGCGCGTTGCGCGAGCAAAGTCTGTACGTCGCGGATCTCGCGCAAGAAGGGCGCCGGTCCCACGTCCTCATCGTGACGACGCGGCGAGTCGAAGCGCAGCCAGCGTTGCAGGCACCACGCGCCGGCGGAATGCTTCATCTCTGTGAGCGCGCGCGAGAAAGCTTCGAGCGAGGCATCCGGCGGCTCGTCCACCGCAAGGCTCCAGTGGAAGGCGCGCGCGGCCTCTTCCTCTTTGCCTTGCTCGGCGAGCAGTTCTGCGGCGACGCGCGCGTGATCTTGCCCGAACCAGGGCTCAGCACGCGCGCGCTGCCAGGTCCAAGTCGGTTCGTCGTAAACCACTGCGCCGCTCTGCGCGACCAGGGGTTCGTTGTTGTAGCGCTTGGTCCAACGCGCGGGCTCCTTCCAGTAGAAGCCGCGCAAGAAGTTCGCGAAGTCCTCCGCGAACTCATCGATCTCATTCGGCCGACCTTGCTTGCCGTCAGCGAAGATCGAGAGGAAGAGGTCCGCCGGATTCTTGCGCGAGCGCCCGCAGGCCTTCATGTACTCCTCGAGCCGGCCCGCGTACAGCGGCTGGCCGTCGTCCTCAGGGCCGCTCCACGAACGCAGGTAAACCCACAGCGCGTAGCCCACGGTGTAGTTGTCGCGGTACTCCTCGATGGAGCCTTCCAACAGTTGGAGCAACTTGTCCGGATTCGCGTAACCCAGGTTGAGGCTGCCCGACATCGCGCCCCACTCGACGTGGTCTTCGACGAAATGGCGGTCCACGATCGCGCCGTAGGAACCGCCGGTCCAGACCGCGCGGCCTTCCGCGAGCCAGGCCGGAATCCCGGGATAGATGGCGCCGTCGAAGCGGTGCGTCAACTCGTGGGTGAGCAGGCGCCCCAGTCCCGGAATCGTCCCGATCGTGAACTTGACGGTGGTGACGTCTCCACCCTGGAACCCGCCAGCCCACCAGAACGGAGATCCCTCCATCTCGAGCCCGAAAGATTCATTCACAATTCGGATCACGCCCGGCTTGCCGATGAACGGATCCTGCCCGTACCAGTTGACCAAGCGCTGGTGGTGATCTTCGACCGTGGTCGCCGCGCCGAGCAGCGTGCCGTGGCCGCAGCCGGTTTCCACGCGATACCAATCTTGCGGGGTCCAGGTGATGCCAGGATTCGCGAAGGAAGCGTGTTCGACGGTGAAGGCGCGCGCTTCGGTTTCGTCCATCGCCTCCAACTCGTCGATCGTCCAAACGCGCACCTCGCCTTCGAGGGACTGACGCGCGCGACGGATCGAGTCGACCGCATCCTCCGACGCGCCCGCTAGGTCAGGCGGCTCCGGACCTCCGGACTTCTCGTCGAAGGTCGCAGCTTGATCGGCGATGCCGGCCAAGGCGCGGCCGGCGCGCAACATCACGTCGTGGTTGCCGACCGCTGCTGCGGCGCGCGCCAGTTTCCGCAACGCGTCCACGGTCGCGTGTTGGGTGGCACGATCCACGTCGAGCTGCGGGGTCGCCTTGCTCGCGATTTCCGCCGCAAGCGCCGGGCTGCCGCGCGCGAGCCTCCGCGCCAGATCCTCACACCATTCGGCAACGGTGGCATCGCCGGCTTTGCGCGAGCGCGCGTGACGATCGCGATAGGCGATCAAATCTTTCACTGCCGCCGCGCGCGCCTGCGCGAGCGCCAACGGCCACGGGTCGTCCGCGGGCAACGCCGCCTGGTCCTTAGCGCTCAACGTGAGCTTGCCGCGCGCGTCCGCCCCGAACGCGATCCAATCGTGCGCCCAGAGCGCGCGCGCGTCGGCATCGAGCGCGGCGTTTTCGAGCAGCAGCCGCGCCACCGCATCGGGCGCGGGGCTGCGCGCCAACGCGAACAACAAGTGCCGGTAGGCCTCATCAGCCTTCTTCGCCGCGAGCGCCTCGCGGCCGTACCGCAAGGCGGCCTCCAACTCGCTCTCCTGCGCTGTCACACCCACGGCGAGCAGGAAAGCGGCCAGGAGTGCTGCCAGGGGCTTCGGGAGTGTTGCCATCGGGAAGATCTCAAGGTTACCGCCCCGGCTTCCGCTCACTAGGCTGATAGGGATGTCCGCCGCCCTCCTGCTCGCGGCAGTTCTGTGCCAGCATCCCTTCGGGGAGCCGCCGCAGGAAGTGTTGCGCGGAGATCCGGACGCGGCGCTGCTCGGCGGAGCGTGGCGGATGCTGGGTCCGATTGCCGAGCGTGGGCGATCCGCCGGAGGCAGCGCGCTCTCGCACAAACATCAAAGCGCCATGAAGCCGGGAGAACCCTGGCCGGCTCTCGACGAGCCTTTCGAAACTCAAGACGGCGTGCGCAGATTGTGGCGCGACGTCGACCTCGGCCTCGTTGCGGACTCCCGCGCGACCGAGTTGATCCTGCCGCGCCTGCGCGAGGGCTTCGAAACCGGGCAGGTCGATCTGGACCGCATCCCGATACTCGACACCGACGACGAGCCGCGCATCGCCTTGTTCTATCGAACGATTCATGCCCGCGAGCGCGCAAAGTGGTTCGTGGAGCTGCGGCACCAGGGCGCCATCCGGCTCTGGCTCAATGGAAGCGCGGCCATGGAGAGCGGCGAGTCGAGCGCAAACGTGCCGCGCAACATCACGCTCGAGTTCGCGCCCGGCCTCAACCACATGGTGATCGAAACCACTTCGCCGCCCTCCGGAGGCTGGGGATTCGAACTGCGCCACCGCCACGCGCTCACCGAGACCGCGGTGAACCGCTCGATCGGCGCGGGCGCGCGCTTCCTGCTTTCGCGGCAGCAGGCCGACGGCAGTTGGGCGGAGTACGGTAACTTTCCGTCGGGAGTGACCGCGTTGGCGCTGCTCGCTCTGCTGAAGAGCGATCTGCCGCGCAGTCATTCCGCAGCACTGCGCGCGCTCGACTCCTTGCGGCGTCATCCGCCGCATCAGACCTACTCGCTCGCGCTCGCGCTGCTCGCCGTGCATGCGTTCGGTGACCCTGCGCACGACGCCTGGATCGAGGAGATGGCGGGCGATCTGATCGAGTGGCAGAACGGCAATGGCCTGTGGGGTTATCCAGACGGCGGCGGCGATCTCTCGAACACCCAGTTCGCGGCGCTCGCACTGCACGCGGCCGCGCAGCGCGGGATCGAAATTCCGAAGGGCACCTGGCGCGATCTGGTCAACGCGACGCTCGCTTGCCGCGAGAGTGGAGGCAGCGGCGTTGCGCGCGGCCGCGCTGCCGGCTTCGGTTATGCCTTCAACGGCGGCTCTTACGCGTCGATGACCGCGGCAGGCGTCGGCACGCTCCAGATCTGCGGCGTCCATCTTGGCGAGGATCTGAACCGCCGCGCGCGCACCGCGGTCGATGCGGGCATCGAATGGCTCGGCGAGAACTGCCCTTTGCATGCGCAGCTCGGCAGCGGCGACACCTGGACCACCTACATGCTCTACGGGCTCGAGCGCGCCGGCGCGCTCACCCACAACGAGCGGTTCGGGACGCATCCGTGGTACGCGGAAGGCGCGGCGTGGCTGCTCGAGCGGCAACGCGGGAACGGAGCTTGGGTAACCGGCAGCGGCTCCGACGTGGACACCTCGTTCGCGCTGCTCTTCCTGACCCGCGCGACCGCGAAATCCGCGGTCACGCAGCCGGGCGGCGACAACGGCGCGGGCCGCCTCTTCGTGACCTCCGTCTCGGATGGCCCACTGATCATGCGCGCGGCGCTCGGTCCCACCCTCGATCTCTGGGTGGACACGCAATCACCCGAGTTCACGCGCATCGCGCGCGTCGTCTACTGGCTGCGCGCGCCTGGCGGTGATTGGAAAACGGTCGACAGCAGCGCGAGCAAGCGATTCGACGCGCGCGTGCGGCTGGACCGGCCGGGCGTCTGGGAGGCGCGGGCAAGCGCCTTCCTGCACGACGGCAGTTCACGCGGTTCGGGCACGCTGGAAATCCCGCACGAGGTCGCCCACGCGCAAACCACTCCGATGGCCGGACTTACCGAGGATCCGGACGCGAACCTGCTGCGCGGCGGAATGTGCGAAGCGGTCGCCAGCAGCACGCTCACCGGCACTCGCGCTGACGGAATCTGCGATCAGAGGAGCGCGAGCCGCTGGCTGTGCGCGCAGGACGACTCTGAGCCGTGGATCGAAATCCAGCTCAAACGCCGCGTCAAAGGCTGCACCCTCGTATTACGGCCCTGCGCGTGGCTGCCGAGTGACGCGGAGGAGCAGCCGGATCCGTCACGCGTCCGCGTGAGCGTGAACGGCGGGAATCCACGGGTGGTCGAGCTCTCCGAGGCCGTACCGGCGCGCTGGACGGTCGATCTCGGCAGAACTGAGGAGATCCGCAAGATCCGAATCGAGATCCTCGCGGTCCACCGCGGGCAGCTGGGCGCCTGCAGCGTCGGCTTCGGAGAGGTGGAGGTCCACGAGGCCGCGCCCGGTCAGGAGTAGAATCGGGAGGCCGTTGGTCCCTGACCCATGCTGACCCTGACCGCCCTGATTCTTTC
>JAQBVK010000084.1 GCA_027623585.1 Planctomycetota bacterium | reverse complement strand
AGCGGCGACTTGTTCGGGATGCGGATGTATTCCGTCAACTGGGGAAGGATCTCCTGATCCCAGACGGAGTCGCAGTAGCGGGACACCGCGGCGCGGTCGAAAACGGACTGAACGGCCATGCCGGAAGGATACGGGGAAGTCCCTATTGCGACTTTTTAGTCTGGAATGCTGCTAGGATGGGGAAATGGAAGCCCGACACATCCTCCTGACCACGGATCTCTCCGAGGAATCGCGCCGCACCTTCCCGGTCGCCCGTTCAATGGCGCATCCGGGGGGAAAGGTCACGCTGCTCTACGTCGTGCCGGATCTCGCGGTCACGCCTCACGGCGCGCCGTTCGCTCCGCCGGTGGCGAGCGCCGGGCTGGGCGAGCACATGGATGCTGCGCGCAAAGAACTCGAAAGCATGCGCGATCTCCTCGAGAACGCAAGCGAAGTGCAGGCCGAAGTGGTCTCCGGGAACGACGTCGCGCGCGAAGTCTGCAAGTTCGCCGCCGACCACGGCTGCGACTTGATCGTGACCAGCACGCACGGTCGCACCGGATTCCGGCGCATGATGCTCGGCAGCGTCGCCGAGGGCATCCTGCGTCACTCCGAGGTACCGGTGCTCTGCATCCCGCGGCAGAACTGATCGGTTCTCGCACGGTCGCGATCAGTCCTGGACCAAGTTGCCGTCGGAATCGAAGACGTAGCCGAGTTCGGCGAGGCGGTCGCGCTCTTGTTCGGAGAGTGCGCGCTTGGCGCGATGAGCGGCGAGTTGCCGCGCTTCATCGGCGAGACTCAGTAGAGCGGCCGCCGCTTCGGGCGGAAGGCCCGCGCTTCCTGCGGACTCGTGCTCCGGATCGCAAAGCAGCAGAAGTTCGAGCGGCGAGCGCCGCGGATCTTCGGTGTCCCAACGGAAGATCGCCTTGTAATTGCCGTCGAGCACCGCGAGCAGATCTTCGTGCGCAGCAATCAGTGGCGCTTGCAGGCCGTTCGTGGCTTGCATCAAGTCACGGCCACGGCCGAAGGACGGCGCCGGGATTCCAGCCGCGCGCAGCAGCGTCATGCCGACGTCCTCCAGCAAGGGCCTCGTTGCGAAGCGACCCGCTTCGATCCCGGGCCCCACCAGCACGAACGGAACGCGCAGCATCTCTTCATAGAGCGTGTTGCCGTGCCCCATCTCGTTGAACTCGCCGAAGTGCTCGCCATGATCCGACGTGAAGAGCACGATCAAGGGTCGATCGCTCCGCGCAGCGCGCTCCATCACGCGCCCGATCTGCACGTCCACCGCCATCAATTCTTCTCCGTAGACGAGGCGCATGTGCGCCACCGCTGCGAGCGCATCGCCGCGCACCACCGGGTCCTCACTTCGCAAGTCGCCTTGCACGGCGTTCGCGAGCAGCGTGGTGAGGCGCGGGAACTCTCGATAGCGCGCAGGCAGCTCGCTCTGCGCGGAAATCGTTCGAGCGCTGCCTTCGGCGGGAGCGTAAGGCAGGTGCGGATCAATGAAGTGCAGGAAGAAGAACCACGGGCGCTGTTGCGCGTAGAGCTGGTCCAGATAGGCGAGCGCCGCATCGCCCACGGTAGGCGCCGCCACCGTGGTGTATGTGATGTGGATGTCCTTCGGGACATTGGTGCGCAGCCGCGCGAGCTGTACGCCGATCGCTACGCAGGAGGCGTCGCTCATCAGCAAACTGAAGGCGGCCATCCTTCGCGTGGAGAGCACTAAATCGGTCATCGTGGCGCGCGCCATCGAGCCGTGCGTTTCCAAATTGCTGAAGGCCTCGAATCCGCGCGTGAAACCGGTGTGCGCATCGAGCACTCCATTCGAAACCGCCGCCAGGGCGCGCCAGCCGGCTTCGCGAAACACCTCCGCGAGCGTGGCTCCGGGTTCCGCAAGCATGAAGCCGCTGTTGGTGTAGCAGCCCGTCTCGAGCGGATGGTGTCCGGTCATCATCGTGACGTGACTCGGCAGCGTGCTCGGCGCGGGAGCGCGCGCGTAGTCACTCCAGCGGCCGCGGGCGCGCAACGCGTCGAGGTGCGGCGTGGGCACGGCCGCATCGAGGAAGTCATCGGCTCGCAGCGTGTCCACCGAGATCAGCAGCACGTCAGGACCGACGCCGACGCGCATGTCCTCAGCGGCGACCGGCAGAGGGGCGAGCTCCTCCGGCACCTTCAAGCGGGCGCCGTCGATGCGCTCCGAGAAACCCAGACCGGCATAGAGCGCAGCGAAGGCGATCAACACGAGTCCGCCCAGAGCGTTGGTCACGGAGCGTGACGGAGCGGGGATCGGCACGAAAATGCCGGCTGCGAGAGCGGCGATGACACCATAGCGCACGCCGGCATGGAACTGGAGCAAGTGGAACGCCCAGGCTCCGAGGAGGGCGCCCACTCCAATGAGCAACGCTGCGTTGAAGGCGGTCGCACGCATGCCGGTGGCGGCTGCCGCTCCTGCGCGCCCGGCGCGGCGGGCGCGAAGTGCGGCAACCAGACAGCCGAGTCCGGCGCCGGCGAAAGCCAGAGGCGCGGCCCCGGCGAAGGCGAGCACGAGCTTCACGTCGAAAAAAGTCAGACCGGGCGCAACCGGCCATAGGAGGGCGTGAACGAGCGACCCGAGACCGGCGCCGGCGAGCACGGCGAGGACGAGGTCGGTGGCGGCGCGAGCACGCAGCATGTCGCCATAGGTTACGGCAACGCATGGCGCCGCCGCTATCGTGGGCTCATGGGTCTGTTTCAACGCGCCCCGCGCACCACCGAAGATCTGGTCGCCAGTCGGCCGCTCGAGATCACTCCCGCCGAAGTCGCGGAAATGAGCGAGGAAGAATGGTACGCAAAGGTGTATCGCGGAGAGCAGACGCCGCAACTCACGGTGCGCGCGGTGCTGATGGGCTCGGTGCTCGGATTCTTCCTCGCCTTCACCAATCTGTTCGTGGGACTGAAGGCCGGGTGGCACCTCGGCGTCGCGATCACCGCCTGCATCGTGTCGTTTTCCGTGTGGCGTCTGTTCTTGGCCGCTGGGATCGTGCGCACGCCGATGTCCATCCTCGAGAACAACTGCATGCAGTCCACTGCGTCGGCTGCGGGGTACTCGACCGGCTCGACCATGGTGTCGGCGATTCCGGCGCTGCTGATGCTGTCCGCCACCATCGACAACCCCGGAGGCACTCACCTCGCGTGGCCGGTGCTCATGGCGTGGACCTTCTGCCTCGCGGTGCTCGGCACCTGCCTGGCGATTCCGATGAAGCGCACGATGATCAATCGCGAGCGCCTGCGCTTCCCGTCTGGACTCGCAGCCGCATCCACGCTGCAGTCGCTGTATGCCGACAGTGCGGGAGCAGCGCGCAAAGCGAAGGCGCTGCTGTGGAGCGGATTGGTCGGGGCTGTGATTCCGCCGCTGATCAGTCTCCAGTGGATCGTGACCGAGACCACCGAGGCGGGGAAGCGCGTTTACGGAACTCTGTTCGAAGACAAATTCAAGTGGTTCGAGTGGCTGCCAGGATTGGGAAAGAAAGCGGACGGTTCTGCCTATCTCCCCTCCGATTGGGGCATCAAGATCGACAAGGATCCGGTGCTGATCGGCGCGGGCATGATCATCGGCCCACGCGTGACTTTGTGGATGCTGGCGGGCGCGATCGCGCTGGCCTTCGGCGCGGGGCCCTGGGGGCTCGAGCAGTACTGGACCGATCCGGACGGCAACGTGATCGCGGCGGTCACGGAGCCGAAGGCCGCGTGGAAGCAGGTCGGACTGTGGTTCGGCGCGCCTTTCCTGATCGCCGCCGCGATGACCTCCTTCGCGTTCCAGGCGCGCTCGATCGGTCGCGCCTTTCGTGGCTTCGGCAAGGGCGCGACCGCAGAACAAGATCCGCGCGTTGCTGCTACGGAAGTTCCGAACTCGTGGTTCTTCGCCGGCAGCGCATTCGCCGCGGTGGGCGTGATCTGGCTCGCCGCGGCGCAGTTCCACGTGCCCGTCATGTTCGGCGTCTTGGCCGTGCTGATGACCTTCGTGCTCTGCCTGGTTGCGAGTCGGATCACCGGCGAGACCGACGTCACACCCACTGGCGCGATGGGCAAGATCATGCAGTTGTCTTACGGCGTGTTGATCCCGCAGCAAGCAACCCCCAACCTGATCGCGGCGGGCATCACCTCGGGCTCGGCCTCGGCATGCGCCGATTTGCTCAACGACCTCAAGTCCGGCTATCTCCTGGGCGCCAATCCGCGCAGGCAATTCGCCGCTCAATTCTTGGGCATCTTCACGGGCACCGTGGCCACCGTGATCGGTTTCTACCTGCTGGTGCCCGACGCCATGGCGCTCCCGGTCGCGGGCGTCGCCGAACCGAAGTTTGCGGCCCCCGCCGCCGTCCAGTGGAAAGCGGTCGCCGACATCTTTGTGAAAGGCTTCGGCAACTTCCACTCCACCTATCAGAATGCGATCGTCGTCGGACTGATCCTCGGCGTGGCATTCTCCATCCTGGAGAAACTGGTGCCCAAAGGCGTGAAGCGCTGGATGCCGTCGGCTACCGGCGTGGGCCTCGGCTTCATCCTTCCGTTCTACAACTGCCTTTCATTCGCCGTCGGTGGCTTCGCGGTCTGGGTTTGGAACCGCGCCTCTGCGCGCAGCGAAGAGGCGTACTCCGTCTCGATCGCCTCGGGCCTGATCGCGGGCGCGTCGTTGATCGGCGTCATCGTGGCCATCTTGAACAACTTCGTGTTCATCTAAGCACGCTCAACGCGCCGGGCAGCAGATCGATGCGCGCGGGGAGCCGGCCGACCGGCTCCCCGTCGCATTCGATCAGCACGACGTCGGCAGCGTCGGCGAGCAGTTCGCGGCAGTCGGCGTAGCGAATCTTCGGATGCTCGATCTCGCGTCCTTGATAGGTCTCGCCGAGGCGACGGATCGCTTCAAGCCGCCCGAGCTCGCCGAACACCACCAGGCGCAGCAGCCCGTCGTCGGTGAGCGCGCCGGGGGCAATGCACATCCCCCCCCCTGCATAGGCCGCGTTGGCGAGGAACACCGATTTGATGCGCACGCGCTCGGCCGCGCCGCCGTCGATGCGCAGTTCGACCTCCGGATCACGCCACGCCAGCAACGCGCGAACCGTGGTCCAGAGATAGGTGGCGCGGCCCCCGCGCCGGGTACGCGCGTTGACGCGGCGCGTCACTTCCGCGCCGATTCCGAAGTCCGCCGAGTTGACGAAGTGGCGGACCACCGCTGCGCCGTCGGCGCTGAAGCCCGCGCAGCGAATGCGGCCGACGTCGAGCGGGCGCGGTTCTGCGTGTGCGAGCGCTGCGATTCCGGCCGCAGGATCTTGCGGTAGGCCGAGCCCGCGCGCGAGATCGGAGCCGGTCCCGAAGGGGAGCACGCCGAGCCGGCATTCGCCATGGCGCGCGCGCGGCGAGGCCATCAATCCGTTGACGACCTCATTGACCGTGCCGTCCCAGCCGGTGGCCAGCACCAGGCTCGCGCCGGATTCGGAGGCCTCGGTGGCGAGACGCGCCGCGTCGTAAGGGCCGGCGGTGCGCAGGACTCGCAAATCCGGAAAGTGCTGGGCCAGTAAGCGCTCCCACTCGGGCCAGCCGGCTCCGGTGCGGCCACCCCCCGCGGTCGGGTTGAGAATGACAGTCGTGCCCGCGCTCAAGCCGCACAGCCTAGTCGCCGCGCTACCTTGCCCCCATGGGTCTGTTCCAGAAGGCACCTCGTACCAAAGAAGAAGTCGCGCTCGCGCGGCCGCTCGAGATTGGACCCGACCAGGTTCAGGAACTCAGCGAAGAAGAGTGGTACGCAAAGGTCTATCGCGGCGACTCGGTGCCGCAACTCACGATCCGCGCGGTGATCACCGGATCGATCTTCGGATTCGTGCTCGCCTTCACGAACCTTTACGTCGGTCTGACGGCAGGCTGGGCGCTCGGCGTCGTGATCACCGCCTCGCTGGTGTGCTTCGCGATGTGGCAGTTGTTCCTTGCCGCGCGACTGGTGAGCACGCCGATGGGGCCGCTGGAAATGAACTGCATGGCTTCGACTGCATCGAGCGCGGGCTACGCAACGGGCGGCACGATGGTGTCCGCGATCCCCGCGATGCTGATGCTCTCCGCGAGCGCGGCCAATCCGAAGGGTGAGCAGATTTCGATCGGCGTGATCATGGCGTGGACGGCATGCCTCGGCTTCCTCGGCACCGTGATGGCGATTCCGATGAAGCGCAACATGGTGAACCACGAGCGTCTGCGCTTCCCGACCGGCACCGCCGCCGCCGTCACCATTCAAGCCCTCTTCACCGAGGGCAAGGAAGCGATGAAGAAAGCCAAGGCGCTGCTGTGGACCGCCGGCATCAGCGCCATCCTGCCTTTCCTGCTCGAGTTGAAGGTTGGCGCGCTGCTCAAGCTCGGCCGCGACACCATCCTGCCGACCCAGATCAACTTCATGAACTGGCTGCCTGCGCCGGCGGCGATGCCGAAGACCGGAGCGCCGACCAAGCCCTCCGATTGGACTTGGTATCTCGATCTCTCCGCTCCGTACATGGTGGCGGCCGGAATGCTGGTCGGACTGCGCACGACCTTCTCGATGCTGCTCGGCGGATTGGTGATCTATTACGGGCTGGCGCCGACGGCGGTCGCTTGGGACTGGACCAGTCCCACGGGCGAAGTCCTCACGGCGATCACTGCGCCGCACAAGGTGTACCGCGAAGCCGGCCTCTGGCTCGGCGTCTCGGTGCTGGTGGCTTCCAGCCTGCTGGCCTTCGCCATGCAATGGAAGACCATCGCGCGCGCCTTCCGCAGTTTCGGGAAGGGCGCCGGCGATTCCGCGGAGACCGCACTCGAAGCGCGCGTGCGCGAGACCGAGGTGCCGATCCGCTGGTTCCTCGTCGGTACCGCGGTGTTCGGAGGCCTGACCGCCTTCTTGGCGGACCGCTACTTCGAGGTCCCGATTCTGCTCGGACTGCTCGCGGTCGCCATGACCTTCATGCTGTGTCTGGTCGCCTGTCGCGTCACCGGCGAGACCGACATCACGCCGATGGGGCCGCTCGGAAAAATCATGCAGCTTTCCTATGGCGCGATGATTCCGGGCAACGCCACCGCCAACCTCATGGCGGCGTCCATCACCGCCAACGCCGCCGGTAACAGCGCAGACCTGCTGACCGACCTCAAATCGGGCTACCTGCTCGGCGCCAATCCGCGACGCCAATTCCTCGCCCAATTTCTGGGCGTGCTCTCAGGCACCGTCGCCACCGCGCTCGGATTCCGGCTGCTCGTCCCGGATGCGACCTACCTCAATGGCGTGACCGACGCCGCGACTGGGGAACTGATCCGAAAAGCCGCGTTCGACGCGCCGGCCGCCGCGACGTGGAAGGCGGTCGCTGACCTGTTCCAGCACGGCTTCTCCAGTTTGCACCCGATGCACCTGCAACTGATTTGGTGGGGCGTCGGCATCGGCGTCGCCATGGTGGTGCTCGAAACGCTGATGCCGAAACGGAAGAGCTGGCTGCCCTCCGCGACCGGCTTCGGATTCGGCATGATCTTCGGCTTCCAATACGCGATCCTGATGCTGCTCGGCGCGGCGATCGCCGCAATTTGGAATCGAGGCAACCGCAGAACCGCCGAGGCTTACCTGGTTCCGGTCGCTGGCGGTTTGATCGCTGGCTACACGCTGTTGGCCGTAGTCGTCGCGCTGCTCAACACGACCCTGCTGAAATAGCGCGACCGGTATCCGCGCATTCCGCGCGATTCGGAACGCAGTGTGGCGCTGGTATCATTCCGCGCCCATGAAGCGCAGCATCGCCGTCGCCGCGCGCTCCACCATCGGCGCCAAGGGCGTGATGGCGGCCACCGGGGTGGTTCTGTTGTTGTTCGTGATCGGCCACATGGTCGGCAACCTGCAGGTCTTTGCCGGCCCCGAAAAGTTGAACGCATACGCGGCCTTCCTCCAGGGCCTCGGCCCCGCGCTGTGGGTGATTCGGCTAGTGCTGCTCGCATGTTTGGTGCTGCACGTGTGGGCGGCCGTGGTGGTGACGCGCCGCAGCCGTGAGGCGCGGCCGGTGCCGTACGCGCTCAAGGTGGACCGCGTCACTTCTTACGCCGCGCGCACGATGATCTGGAGCGGCGTGCTGGTGCTGGCCTTCGTGGTCTATCACCTGCTGCACTTCACGGTCGGCGCTTACGACCCGGCCGAGGTCTACGGCGCGCTCGACGCAGCCGGACGGCACGACGTCTACAGCATGGTGATCGAAGGCTTCCGACACGTGCCGACCACCATCGCCTACGTGATCGCGCAGGTGATTCTGTGCCTGCACATTCAGCACGGAGCCTCCTCCATGGTGCAGACTCTCGGCATGCGCACCAAGGACTGCGCGACCCGCACCGATTGGATCGGGCCCGGGCTCGCCGCGCTGCTGCTGATCGGAAACCTGTCGATGCCGCTGGCGATCGTGACCGGATTCATCGGCGGTGAGACCTCCACCGGGTTGCCGGCGCAACTCACCCTCCCATCCGGAGACTGACATGGCGCTGAACCTCGACGCTCGCATCCCTCCCGGCCCGCTCGCCGAGAAATGGACGAATCGCAAGTTCGCGGTGAAGTTGGTCAACCCGGCGAACAAGCGCAAGTTCAAAGTCATCGTGGTCGGAGCCGGATTAGCGGGAGGCAGCGCGGCGGCTTCGCTCGCCGAACTCGGCTATCAGGTCGAGTGCTTCGTGTTCCATGACTCGCCGCGCCGCGCGCACTCGATCGCCGCGCAAGGCGGCATCAACGCGGCGAAGAACTACACCAACGACGGTGACTCGGTCCACCGTCTCTTTTACGACACGGTCAAGGGCGGCGATTTTCGTTCCCGTGAGTCCAACGTGCACCGCCTCGCCGAGGTATCGGTCAACATCATCGACCAGGCCGCCGCCCAGGGAGTGCCTTTCGCACGCGAGTACGGCGGTCTCCTCGACAACCGCTCGTTCGGTGGCGCACAGGTCAGC
>JAQBVK010000083.1 GCA_027623585.1 Planctomycetota bacterium | reverse complement strand
CCTGCACCCCGCGAGCCATGCCACCGATCATCGAGAGCGTGCCGATGGTCACGAAGTGGTTGACCGCGGTGCCGCCGCTGATGATCGCGTTGCTCTCGATGCGGACGTGTCCGGCGAGCAGCGCGTTGTTGCCGAGGATGATCTCGTCTTCGAGCACGCAATCATGCGCGACGTGCGCGCAGGCCATGATCAGATTGCCGTCGCCGATGCTGGTCACCCAGCCGCCCGCCGCAGTGCCGATGTTGATGGTCACGAACTCACGGATCACGTTGCGTTCGCCGATCACCAGCGCCGATTCTTCGCCGGCGTACTTGAGATCCTGCGGCAGACCGCCGATCGCGCACTGGCCCACCAGGTGATTGTCACGGCCGATCGTGGTGCGGCCCTGGATCGTGACGTGTGGGCCGATGCGCGTGCCGGCGCCGATCCGCGCGCGCCCGCCGACGTAGCTGAACGGACCGACGGCCACGTCGTCGGCGAGTTCGGCGCCCGGCGCGATGAAGGCGGTGGGATGGACGTTCGGCAAATGCCTCAGGATTGGGAAACCATCGCGAAGGACAGAATCGCCTCGCTCACGACGCGCCGACCGACCTTGGCCTGGGCCTTGATCTGTCCACGGCTCGCCGAGAGTTTGAGGGTTTCGACTTCGAGTCTCAGGGTGTCGCCCGGCACAACCGCGCCGCGGAAACGAACCTTGTCGATCGAAGCGAGCACCACGATTTTACCCGCATGTTCGAGCTTCCGCTGCAGCAAGAAACCGGAGAGCTGGGCCAGCGCTTCGAGTTGCAGGACACCCGGCATCAGCGGTTGATCGGGAAAGTGGCCCTGGAAGTAGGGCTCGTTGATGGTGACGTTCTTGATGCCGACAGCGCGTCGGAAGCCCTCGACTTCGATCACGCGATCGACCAGCAGGAAGGGATAGCGGTGCGGCAACAGCCGCATCACCTCGTTGATCGAGTAGGCGCCGTCAGCGGGCGGAGCGCTGAGTTCGGCGGCCTCCAACTGCTCGCGGAGCGCAAGAACCGCTTTCTGGTTCAGCGCGTGGCCACTGCGGGACGCGATGACGTCGGCATGGAGGTCGGCGCCGAGCAGCGCGAAGTCGCCGATCAAATCCAGGATCTTGTGCCGAGTCGGCTCGCGGTCGAGGCGCATCTCGGGCGAGGTGGTGGCGCCGAGCACCAGCGTGTTCTCCGCGCTCGCGCCTTTGCCGAGACCGGCAGCAAGCAGCTTTTCGATGTCCTCGGCCACCACAAAGGTGCGCGCGGAAGCAATCTCGCGTGTGAAGTCGCCGCTCGCGACGTCGTACACCACCGGCGTTGCGTCCACTCCCGCGGGGTACGCGGGGAGGTAACGCACCTGCAAACCGTTCCCACTCGGCGGGAGCACCACGAGTTCCGCGCCGTCCTCGCGGAACATCAGCGGCTCCTCCACGCACAAGACCCTACGCGGACGCTTCTGTTCGACGACGCCAGCTTTCTGCAGCAACTCCACGTAAACAGCGGCGGAGCCGTCGCCGCCGGGCATTTCCGGTCCGTCGACGCGCGCGATCAAGTTGTCGACCTTGAGTCCCGCGCAAGCCGCCAACAAGTGCTCGACCATTCCGATCTCCGCCTCGCCCTCGCGCAAGACCGTACGACGCTGCGCGGTGGCGAGATGCGCCGGGCGCGCCGGAACGTCCGGAGCGTCGACGAGGTCGCTTCGTTGAAACACGATGCCGGCGCCCGCCGGCGCCGGCTCGAGGCGCAAGCGCACGGCTGCGCCGGAATGGAGCGCCACGCCGCTCAGCTCCACCGCCCGTCGCGTCGTGCGCTCGGCGCGGGCGGTGAATCGACGCGGATCGTCCGGCGTGTTCGGCACGGGATTCCTAGAGCGACTCGCGCAAGATCGTGAGGACCTGCTCGGTGACGTCGTGGTCCTGGTGCGTCCAGATCACCCAGCGGTTCTCCAGATCGCGCAGCGCGTTGCCGCTGTCCATGGCGGCGGCAGGCAACGGAGCCTCCTTCATCAGCACGGTGCCAACGCCGCTGCGACGGCCGTATTCGGCGCTCGCCTCGTAAATGCGCGAAACGCTCATCTGGAGCAGTTTTTCGCGCTCGTGCGTCTGGGCGGAGTTCCAAAAATCGAGTTTGGTGGCGAGGGTCTTCTCGAGCACTTCGATTTCGAATTTTCGGACTCGAAATTCCTCGCTCTTGTCGTCCATCAACACGAGCTCACCGCGCTGCCCCTTGATGCTTTCATTCATCTGCTTCAACAGCTCCACCTCCGGCTTGTACTTCGCAAGCATGGTTTGGTAGGCGGCCGTGAAGGGCTCGAATTCCTCGAGGATGCGGGCCACGTCAACGGTGCGCACTACTTCGGCGGGCTCCGCAGAGTCGCGGTGAGCGTAGAGCCCCACGGCAAAGGTCGTCGCGCTGATGGTCGCGAGCAAGATCAAGATGGTGAGATGCTTCATGGATCAGAAGGTGCCGAGAGTGAAGGAGATCACGCGCGTGTTGTCTCCGGGCTGGTCGGAAAGCGGCCAGCCGAAGTCGAGTGTGAAGGGGACCAGCGGCAGCATCGGCAGGCGCATGCGAATGCCGATGCCGATCGAACTGCGCGTCGAGTCGAGCTCGCCGAAGTCGGGACCGAAAGCGCCGGCGTCGACGAAGAAGGCGCCGCGCACCCACTCGTATTCGTCCACCAACCCGCGCTGGCGTGTGGAGAGGATCGGAAACCGCAGTTCCAAACTGGCGTCCCAAGACACGTCGCCGCCGCGCGAGAAGCCTGCGGCGTCCTCGCCGATGCCTCGGTAGTCGAAACCGCGCACGCTCGACTGGCCACCGAGGTAGAACTGTTCGGTGTACGGCAGCTCCGTAAGATCGCCGGAAGCCCAGCCTTGCCGTGCGCGCCCGCGCAGTGCGAGCACCCAATGGCGCCCCAGGTTGTCGCGCCACGCCGGAAAGAATTTCTCTCCGGAAAGTGAGGCGGTGAAGAACTCTACGTCGCCGCCGAGCAGCCGCCCCGTCTCGCCGAAATTCATGCCGATCGAACCGCCGTCCACGGGCGAGAAAGGGTCTTCCACCGTGTCATAGCGGAAGCCGAAGTTCAGCGTGTTCAGGTCGGTGTCGCCCGCCTGCGCGAGCAGATTCGACGGCGCGCCGGCGGAGACATCGCTGACCGTGAGACTTTCGAACTCGGGACTCCCGTAGATGGTGAAGAAACGGCCGAACCGTCGGCCGAGATTGATGGATCCGACCGTGCGTTCCTCGTCGTAGCGTGAATACAGACGCACGCGCTCGGAGCCCGTAACCGTGAAGGACAGCCGGTTGATGTGCTCACGCAACAAATCCGGCTCAGTGAAGGAAATCGAATAACTCGAAAACTGCGTGCCAGGGTGGAGGGAAAGCCGCAGGCTCTGCCCCGCGCCGGTGAAAGCCTCGCCATCGAGGATCTCCGACAGCGCGCGTCCGGGCGACGACGGCAAGTCGGTGAGGTCGAAGTTGCGCTTCTCCATGTCGAGGATCAGCGCGGGGCCGGCGTCCGTGTTGTAGGCGCCGCCGATCCGGAACTGACCGGTGGAACCTTGGTCCCGGACATCCAGCAGCATGTCCACGCGGCGGTCGTCGCCGAAGTCACGCCAACGCCAATTGACGTACGGGATGCGATCGGCATCCGTGAAGAAGCCCTGACCGACTAGGCGCCGCGCGCTTCGCTGCGTTTCCTCCTCGCTGGCGAGCGAGCCCGGTTCGACCGAGATCTCGCGGCGCGCCACGCGGTCTTCAGTGCGCTCCAAGCCGCGGATGACGACGTCCCGCACGTGCTTGGCGAGTCCTTCATGAATCCGGAACTCCAGATCCACGGCGGCCACCTCGGAGTCGAAGATCACGCGTGGGCCAGGCCGCCGCGAGTCGCCGTTGCCGCCGACGCGGAAGAACTGATCCCGCCGCTGCGGTTCAACTTCGGCGCGAATCACCGACGGATGGCCGATCGCCGCGTACATCCGCGTGATCTCCGCCATGGTCGCGAACACGCGCGCTGCTTCGTGCGCCATGCCGGCTTCGAGCTTGACGCCCTCGAGAAACTGCTCCGAGGTGAACAGCAGTTCCTCCCCGTCCTCTCCGATGAAACGCACGTCGCGGATTCGGTAAAGAGGTCCTTCTTGAATCAAGTAGGTGAGCCGAACTTCGTCCTGATCCTCGCCGAAAAACTCGATCTTGTAGTCGACCTTGGCGTCGTGATATCCGTAATCGGCGTAGACCTGCAGTAAAGCGTTCACGTCTTCCAGGACACGCTGCTCCGAATAGACGCTGTCGCCCACCAGGAAGAAGCCCGGCTTGTGCTTCACGGTGCCGAACAGGTCGAGCCCCGGGTACCAACGCCCGCCAGGTCGAATGCCCTTGGCTCCGTCGAACTCGATCTCGCCGATCCGGACCTCGGGTCCTTCGTGGATCGTGAACACCACTTCACCCGCGCTCTCGTTGGGAAGGGATTCGATCGACACGTGCGCGAAACCCTGTTCGCGGTAGTGGTCGCCCACGCGCCGGATCACCTGCCCGATGCCATCGATGTCGATCGATTGTCCGAACAGACCAGCGCGCAACTCGAGTTCGGCGCGTTCGTAAGTCTCGTTGCCGACGAATACGGCCCGGCGAAACGACTGAAACGCGTGCACGTTCAACACCAGAATGGCGTTGCCTTCGGAACTGCCCGGAGCGAGTTCCGCGAGATCCACGCGGATCCGGCGCCAACGCCACAACCATTGCACGTCACGTCGCAAGCCCATGCGATCGAAGGAAGTGCCCAATCGTTGACGCAATCCTGCTCGCACCTCGGCTTCGCGATCCTCCGCGCCCACCACGTCAATGCGTTCCACCACGGGCTCTTGCGCCGCGCGCGCGGCCGCCGGCGGCGCCGGCTCCTGTGCGGAGGCTGGAGCCGCGAAGCCGGGAATGAGGACCATCAACACCGGCGCGAGAACGCCGCGAAGGAAGAATTTGATCATTCGAAAGCTGTGGCGGCCGCAGGTGTGGAAGACGGGGGCGCGGACCGCTCCGTCGCCGAGTGAACAAAATTCTCGAATCGCATGAAGCGCTTGTCGAAGCGCAGCGCAAAATCGCCGGTTGGGCCGTGACGGTTCTTGGCGACGAAGATCTGGGCCTTGTCGCGGTTGTCATCGGTCTCTCCATAGACCTCTTCGCGCATCAACAACAGCACCAAGTCGGCGTCCTGTTCGATGGCGCCGGATTCTCGCAAATCGGCCAGCATCGGGCGGTGATCGGTGCGTTCTTCCGCTTTGCGATTCAGTTGCGCGAGCGCGAGCACCGGCACCCGCAAGTCGCGCGCAATCGACTTCAGCGTCCGCGAGATCAGCGCGATCTCGTTCTGCCGGCTCTCCGCGCGCGCTTGCAGCAACTGGAGATAGTCCACGATGATCAGATCCACGGCGCCGTCACGTTTCAAGCGGCGCGCCTTCGCGCGGATCTCAGCCAAGGTTGGTTGCGAAGTCTCGTCAATGTGCACGCGAGCGTTGCGCAACGCGCTGCCCGAGAGCGTGATGCGCCTCCGGTCTTCCGGAGTGAGGCGTCCGCGGCGCAGATGCTCGTGCGGAATCCGCGCATTGGCCGACAGCAATCGCATCACCAATTGGTCGCAAGGCATCTCGAGCGAGAACATCAACACCGCCTTGTTCTCCTTGAGCGCGATGCGTTCGAGCAGGTTCAGCGCCAACGCGGTCTTGCCCATGCCGGGCCGCGCCGCGAGCACGATCAGGTCGCCTGCGCGGAAGCCGTGCTTCTCGTCGAGATCGAGGAAGCTGGTCTGAAGGCCTTGCTCCTGACCCTTGCCCTCGAGCAGCTGCTCGAGCGAGCGGTCCACGAGTTCGCGCATCGATTCGGCGTTCTTGGAGACCAGCCGGTCCCCCACCTTGTAGAGCACGTTCTCCGCTTGCTCGACGATTTGACCGATCTCATCCTCTTCCGGCGAGTACACCAGACGCTGGACGGCCGATGCCGCGTCGAGC
The DNA here is from genome assembly GCA_027623585.1 of Planctomycetota bacterium. Taxonomy (GTDB): domain Bacteria; phylum Planctomycetota; class UBA1135; order UBA1135; family UBA1135; genus JAQBVK01. Next base: position 3,041 of record JAQBVK010000083.1, on the reverse strand, counting down.
AACGCGCGCTTGACCGCGAGGTCGCGCACGATGCGCACGTGGTTCTCGAGGAAGGCGATGGATGGCACCGCCATCATCAGCTCCTGCAGGTACTCCGGACCGCCGAGCTCTTCGCTCAGTCCTTGCCGCTCCTGCTCGTGCGCCATCGAAACCGCATCGCAATGCCCGGCGCTGCGCTTCTCCATCTCCTCCATCAAATGGAAGATGCGGCGATGGCGCGGACCGTAGAAGTCCTCCGGTCCGAGGTGCGCGCACACCTCGGGGATGCAGCGCGGATCGCGCAGCACCGACCCAATCACGGCCATTTCGGCCGTCAGGTCGTACGGAACGCGATCGGTCGGGCCACGATCGGCCATGATGGCTCAAGTGTAGGTCCCGCATCGCTGGGAGGCACTCCCTGCGATCCGGGTAAGCGGGCCGCCTAGGCCTCGGCGGGTTCCGCGGGCTTCTCCGGCTGCACCGCGACGACCCAGACCTTGATGGCGGCCTTAATGTCGGAGTGCACGTGGATCGGCACGGTGTATTCGCCGACCTGGCGGATCGGCTCCGCGAGGCGCACGTGGTGTTCCGGAATCTCGAAGCCTGCGGCGACGAGACGCTCGGCGAGCCGGCGCGTGTTGACTGCGCCGTAGAGATGGCCCTCTTCGTTGGCCTTCTCTTCAAAAGTGATCTGCGCCTCCGCCAGGCGCGCGGCGAGTGCTTCCATGTCGGAACGCATCTCCTCGCGGCGCGTGTCGGCTTCGACGCGCCGTTTTTCGATGCGACGCACCGCGTCCTTGGACCACGGCAACGCCTTGCCCATCGGCAACAGGTAGTTGCGCGCGTAGCCGGGCGTCACTTCGATCACGTCGCCGGTATCACCCAGCGCCGGGATGTCTTCACTCAAGATGAGACGAGTTTTCACGGCATGCCTCCTAGGCGGTGTAGGGAAGCAAAGCGAGGAAGCGCGCCTGCTTGATCGCGCGCTTGAGACGGCGCTGTTCGCGCGCGTTCAGGCCGGATCGCTTGGCGGGCAGTAGCAATCCCTGCGAAGTCATGTAGACCTGCAGGCCTTCAACGTCTTTGAAGTCGAAGTGACGGGATTCTTTCTTAGCCATCGTTCTCCTCCTCGCTGCCGACAGCGACCTTTTCTTCTTCGCGAGCGCTGAAGTCATCGGATTCATCATCCGTCTCGGCGCCTTCTTCCGGAATCACGAGCTCATGGTCCGCGATCGCGGGAATGCCGAGCGCGAGTTCGTCCTCGGGAATCGCAGCTTCTTCGAGGAACAGGCAACGGAACACCGGACCGACCAGGTAGAGCTCGCGCTTCGCCTCGTTGATGGAGTTGCCGGCCGCTTCGAGCCAGCCGAGCAGGTAGGTCGCGCGGCCGCGCGTACCGACGCGGTAGGTCATCTCGCGCTCGCCCCACAGGCGGAGCACCGGGACCGAGATGGCGTGCTTCTCAAGGGTGCGGCGCACCCAGTCGCGCACCTCGTTGAAGCCTTTCTGGCGGACCTCCTGGTTATCCAGCAGGAACATCGCTTGGTAGTAGTGTTTGTGATCAGTCATGTCGTGCCTTTCCGGTCCTGCCGGTGCGTCCTGACGACTCTCGTCAGGATCCCGCCTGCGGCGTGCGGCGGTTGTAACGAGCCCGCAGATCCTCGAGCGAGGAGCCGCGAACCCAGTCCTCCGCGCACCAACTCGCGGTCTCGAGGCATTCCTCGAGCACGCGCCGGTCGGCGACGGAGAAACGAGACAGAACGAAATCCACGGCATCGGAGCCCGGCTCTCCTACGCCGATGCGCAGGCGCGGGTACTCCTTGGAGCCGACCTCGGCCTCGATCGAGGCGAGGCCGTTGTGGCCGCCAGTACTTCCGTCAGGTCGCACGCGAAGCGCGCCGAGCGGGAGGTGGAAATCATCCGTCACGATGAAAATGGAGGCCGGTCCGTCGAGCGGATGCTTGCGCGCGAAGTGGCGCAGAGCGGCGCCACTGCGGTTCATGTAGGTGAGCGGTTTCATCAGCGCGTAATGCGCGGCCTCATCGAGGGCGCAAAGCGCTGGCCCGTCAACCTGCCAGCGAAGTCCGCGGCGGGCGGCCAAAAGATCGATCGCCTCGAAGCCGACGTTGTGTCGGGTGCCGGCGTACTCGTCACCTGGGTTGCCCAGGCCGACGACAAGACGCCATCCCGAAGGGCTGGGCGTCTCAGAGGGACGGAACATCGTAGAGGCGCCGGGCGACACCGGCAAGGCGACGCCCGGAGCGAACCCTCACGCCCATCACTTGGCGGGAGTGGCCGGTTTGGCGGCAGCGCCACCCTTGGCGGGAGCGACCGCCGCGCCCGGAAGCAGACCTGCGGCAGCTGCGGCAGCGGCCTCGGCGGCCTTGCGCTTCGCCTCTTCGAAGGCCTGGTGCTCCATCGCGGCCACGACCATGGCCTTGCGCCGCACCTCGGCTTCGACGGATTCGCGCACCAGACGCGCTCCGATCTCCCCGGTGGGGTCGCGAAGGAAGTCCAGGTGCAGAATCCGGTCACCCATGCGGTCGTATTGCACGTTCCGCAGAGCAGCTTGCTCCTTGTCGGTGCCGATCTCAAGCACGTACTCGATGCGCCGCTCTTTGAGCGCGCGTTCGAACTCGCGCTGGTCAACGGACAGCGATTGGCTCGGCTGGCCGGATCCAAACAAGATCACGGGGATACGTCCGGCGGCGCGGACCTTATCGGAAGCATTGGATCCGATGCCCTCGCGGGGCTCGGCTTTCAGGGACGCGATGTTCATGACTGTCGTACGGGCGGCGGGGTCAGACCCCTTGTTCTTCGAACAGGGCGCTGACCGACTCTTCTCGGTGGATTCGGTTGACGGCGCGGGCCAGGAGCGGCCCCACCGAAACGATCCTGAGCTTGTCGGGCAGGTCGCCGTGGAGGGGTATTGTATTGGAAACCAGCACCGCTTCGGCGGATGAATTTCGAAGCCGATCGACGGCTGGGCCGCACAGGACGGCGTGGCTGGCCGCAATCAGGACCCGCTCGGCCCCGCGGTCCTTGAGGATCCGGGCGGCCTC
>JAQBVK010000082.1 GCA_027623585.1 Planctomycetota bacterium | reverse complement strand
CTGAGAAAAGAAGCGGCGATGAAGAGCTTCGTGCTCGGGCATCAGGCGCGGCGCCGCGGCCTCACGCATCCACGACAGTGAGAGCGCCAGCGCGAACGCGGCGAGCAGGATCGGCGCCACCGCGCGCAACGCGGAGCGCCCGGCGGTAAGCACCGGCACCCACTCACGATGCTTCAACAACTGCATCACTGCGCCGAGCGCCGCGAGCAGGGTGACGTACTGGCCGAAGGTCAGCAGCAAGTAGGGCTGACTCAACAGCGCGTAGCGGCCGAGATCGGCGAGGCCGAGGCCGAACTCACCGGCCTGTTGAATCTCGTCGCTCTTGCCCAGGAGTTGCAGCGCCGTGAACAGCCCGAGCAAGGCCAGCGCGACCACCAACCACCAGGCCAGGAAGACGCGCAACACGTATCGGTCGAAACGTTGCATCGTCAACGCCTCCGGCCGACGCCGCGCAGCAGCAACATCAGCGGTGCGATCATCACCAGGAAGGGCAGCCACGCCGCCAACCACGGCGGCCAGCTTCCGGACTTGTAGAAACCTTCACCCAAGGAATATGCCGGATAGAACACCAGCACCAACAGGGCCATAGAAACGCCGACGCCCGCGAGCGCGCCGCCGCGGCGCATGCGCCAACCGAGCAGAGCGCCGACCACTGCGAGGGGCAGCAGCGCCGCCGAGAGCGCGCGGCGTTGGTGCAGCACGTAGCGCGCGTCGTCCTTGCGCTCCGGCTCCTCGGCCGGATCTTGGAGCAGCACCTGCAATTGGGAGGAAGTCATCGCGCGCGGCCGCAGTTCGGTTTCCTGCGCTTCGGCGAGCTTCTCCAGGTCGATGTGGATCATCGTGAGACCATCGTTCTGCACGTTCCAGCCCTCGGCGCCGCCGGTTTCGCTGAACGCGCGCAAGCCCTCGAAGGAGAACACCAGGGCTCCCCCGGCGACGCGCATGCGGGCGCGATCCGCACGCACGCGCAACTCTTCAGTCGGCGCTTCTTCGCCGGGCAGAACCGTGGGCTCATCGCGCGGCTTGCCGGCGCGCTGGCCTGAAGAGGAGCCGCCGGCGCGCAGATGCAGAAGCACGTCGAGGAATGCTCCATCGGTATCGCGCCCGCGCCACATGAGGTTCAGTCCGCCGTAGTGGAGTTCACTCGCGCTCGGGTCGGTGTTCTCGAGCGCGGCAACCTGGACGCGCGCGGTGAGCTCACGCATGCGTCGATAGAAGTCCGGCAGAGCTTCGGTGGTGAGCGGATGGGTCAACGCGGCCGTGGCGAGGCCGGCGATCAGCGCAGGCACGATGAGCCGCCAAGGATGCGCGCCTGCAGCGAGCGCGGCCACGTCTTCGCCATCCGCCGCCATGCGCCCATAACAGAGCACCACCGCGGTCAAGAGCGCGAGCGGCAGGAAGTAAGGAACCGCTTGGCCGACGATCAGCGGCGCGAGCGTCAGCGGCACCCACAACGGCGCGCCTTGGCTGATCGAGGAAGCCTTGATCGCGCCGCCCAGGCCGATCAGGAAGGTCACGCCCGCGGAAACCATCAGGAGTCGCAGGGCGATCTCGCGCAGAAGGGCGCGGTCGAGGATCAATCCTCCGATTCTCGCCCGGCGGGATGCCCGGGGCTACCCTGACTTCGCTTGGGACTTCCGGCTGAACCACATCCTCTGCTGACGGCGCTCCTGCGCCGGGCGGCTGCAGCTCCGGAACCTGCAGAACCGCGACTCGCCGCCTTGCGTCGTGAAGCTCTTGCAGGGCGGGGCGAACTGCTGCGGCTATCACCGCGACGCGCGGTGCTGCGCATCGTGACGCCGACCGGCGTCTGGCTGTTGAAGCTCGACGCACCCGAGCGCGCCTTCGAGCCGGTGCGCAAGCTCCTGCGCACGGGCCCGGCCCTGCGCGAAGCGCGTCTCCACGAACGTTTGGCGCCGCGGCTGCACTGGGAGGGTCCCGCGTTGGTTGATGAGCAGGCCGACGGCCTGTCCTGGTTCGCGCGCCCTTGGCAAGAAGGGCGGCTGCTCTCCGAGGCATTGCCGGAGGCGGCGGAGGCCGCGGGAGAAGGCCTCGCGTTGCTGCACGAACTCGGCTTCCACGATCCTGACCTGGCGCCGGGCGACGTGCTGCTGCGGGCGGACGGCGCCCTGCTCCCGCTCGATCTTGGCCATGCGAAGTTGCGGCCTCGCGGCGCCACCGGACGCAGCGAGCGCGCCGCCGATCTTGCGCGGCTCTTGGCCGGCTTACCCGAAGCGCGCGCGCGTTTGACCGCCGCTCGGCTGCTGGAAGGCTACGCGCGGCTCGCCTCGCCCCCCTGCCGTGACTACGAGTTGAGCGCCGCGGCGCGAAAATTGCGCAGCGAACTGCTGCGCAAGCACAGTCGCCGCTGCTTGCGCGAGTGCAGCGACTTCGAACTCCGTGACGGTTTGCCGAAGCGCCGCAGTCCCCCCCCCCTCGGGGGCGAAGCTGAGGTGCAGTGGCCGTGCGTCGATCGCGCGGCGGCCTTGGAGTGCTTCCGCGCGTTCTACGAATTGGAGCTGCATGGACTGCGCGCGGCGCGCATCGTCAGCGTGGCCGCCTCCGCCGGCGGCGTGCAAGTGCGCGCGCAACATCCGGATGGGCGCGTCCCTTCGCCCGAGGACGACGGCGCGCTGCTGGATCTCGGCGAAGAGTTCCTCCGCGCCGGCTTCGCGCTCGATCTCGACCAGCTCGACGCCTTTCGGCTCGATCAGCGCGGCCGTCTCTGGCTCACGCATCCCGACGGATTTCTCGGCCCCTTGCGTAATTAATAAGGACGCGTGGCGCGCATCCGCGCGACCATCTCGCTCGTCACGGCGAACAGCAGGCCGCCGGCGAGGCCGGCAATCACGCAGAACAAGTAGAGGCCGCCGACGCTCGGCACTACCTTCGCCTGTTCGGGCCGGGCGCGCATCGCCGGCGACATCACCGTGAAGTGCAAACCGGCGCGCAGATGGAAATCCAGCTCCGCGCGGCGTTGGCTGATGCGCTCCCAGTATTGGCGAGCATTGCCGAGTTCCACCATGCGGATGGCGACCTCGGATTGGTAGCGCGGTAGCACCGCGAGCCGCGCGTCCACGGCTTCGCTCCGCAGGCGCAGCACCTCGCGCTGCGCTTCGAAGGACGCCCCCGCGATGTCCATCTCCGCGAGTCGCGCGGCCAAGCGGCGCGCGAGTTCATCCGGCGCCTCGCTGGTCGCCTGGAGAACCATTTGTTCCTCCACCAGGTCGAGCGCGCTGCTGCGCACGAAATCCAACTCAGCCTTCAGGCGCTCGAGCTGCGGATGCTTGAAGTCAGGATCATCGTCGCGGTACTCCAGCCTTGCCAGCGCAAGTTGCGTGCTCAATTCTCGGGTGCGGCGCAGCGCATCCTCATAGGCAGGATTGCGCCCGTAGGTGGTGCGGCTGAGCGCGAATTCGGGGCGCTCGTCCAAGGCGCGCTGCAGCACCGGGCGCTCTGCCTCGGAGCGCACGCGAGCGAGATCGAGGTCCAAGGACTGGGCCTCGATCGTCTTACGGTCCTCGAGCAGGCGCGCGAGCTCCTGATCCAGGTTGGCCGAACCGATCGAGCCAAGATAGTTCACCAATCCACGGTGCAGCGTGCTGTAAGCCGCGAGCGCGATCGGCTCTTCACGCGACATCGCCTCGAAAGTGCGATTCATGTGGGCCGTGGCCACGTCTTCCATTTCCTCCTGGAAGCATTCGGCGTACTGGTTGGCCAACTCGGCGGCTTGCTCCGGCGTCGGCGCGTAGGACAGCACCTGCACATTGCCGTTGCGGTCAATGTTGCCCTTGAGGTTGCGTTTGAGCGCGCGCGAATCGAGGTCCGGACGCTTCTGCATCATGCGGTCGGCCACCGCGCCGCTATTGAACAGTCCGATCGCGCCCGTTCGTACCTCGTCGCTCATGTCCGGAAGCAGCGGACCGTTCGGCAGGTTGCCGGCCTCGGAACTCAAGTTCGCCGTCGGCGGATTGTTCGGGATCATCACCGACGCAGAGCTCAAATACTCCGGCTTGACCTTCGCGCGGTAGAGGGTGCCCCCGCCGATCGCGCCGAGCAGGACCAGAATGACTGAGCCGCGCCGGCGGTAGACGGCGCCGAGGATCGAACCGAAAGTGTCAACGGTCATGGCGGTTCAAGCGGACTTCGGGAGCGGCGGAAGGAAGGCGAGGTCCTCGGGTTCTTCACCGTCCTCGCTGCGGGAAGCGAGGCTGATGCATGCGGCCAGCGGCATCATGAGCCAGAGGAAGCGCACCCAAAGGAACATTACGAAGGAATTCTGGATCAGCGCGACGATGGAAGCCATCAGCAAGCCGAGGATCCAATCACGATCGAAGGCGAACTTGGAGTGGATCAGGGTCCACAGCATGCGCGCCAGCACGATCGCTCCGAACAGAGCGAAGGAAAAGATGCCGAGGATGCCCATCTCGGAAGCGATCTGGAGATAGGTGTCGTGCACCTGCAGCTTCCAAGGATTGTCGTAGTCCAGGATGCCCATGGTGCCGAGCCCGATCCACGGATGGCTGCTGAAGGCCTCGACCGCGAGCTGGTCGATGTGCCAGCGGAAGTCCGCCGATGCCTTGTTGAGGTTCTCGACCAACTCATAGGTCGCCTTCAGCGCCCCGGTTTGCCACGCCACCGCGCCGATCGCGCCGAGGATGCCCAGGTAGATCGGAGAAAAGCGCGGGTAGCGCACTACCGGCACCAGCATCGAGGTGATGCCGAGTGAGAGCCAACCGGAACGCGACCACGTGAACAGCACCCCGAGCGCGAGCCAGACGTAGGCCACCAGGTACATCGTGCGCCGCGCCGCCGAGATCGCGCCGATCGGGCGCAGTCCGAACCACAGGGTCAGCACCGCGATCGTGGAGATGCAGTTCGACTGGAGGTTCGGGTGGTACATCAACCCGGTCAAACGCGGGAATACTCCCCAGGGCGTGGACACCTTGTTGTAGGAACCGGTGTTGAAGGTGATGGGCACGCCGGCCACCGCCGAGAGCCCCCACTGGATCCACTCGACGCCGACCGAGATGCAGGCGCATGCCAGCAGCATCTGGAAGAAGATCTCGATCTGCCGTCGCGTGCGCAGCAAGGCTGGCAACAACACCACGATCAACATGTTGCTGGTCAAGCGGAACAGGAAGGTCGGCACCAGCGCCATGTAGCCGTCGGTGACCAGGAAGGAAGTGGCGTAGCTGATGATCACCACCAAGAGCGGGATCGTCAGCGGGGTGAGCGGCGCATAGACGTCGCCGTCGCGCAAGATGCGGCGGATCAAGACCACCAGCACCAATGCGATCGCGACTTGGGTCACGGCGGGAATCGCGTCGGCGACCATCGCGAAGGCGAGCAGCGCGAGCGCGGGCCGGTCGAGCCCGCCGGAGCGGATGACCCAGGCGAAGAAGCCCGCCGCCGCCAGAATCAGCGCGCTGATTGCGGTGGTGAACAGCCACGGCAAGTCGTCGATCAACATCGGCCGCGCGCCGAATACCGTGAGATGGAAGCGGAGGTGATCGCGTCCTTCCCAGAACACGAACGCGGCGATCACCAGGCCGAAGGCGAGGGCAGCCGCGGCGGAAACCATGGTCCCAGCGGAACCGTAGTCACGGGCGCGGACGGCTTCAGCGCGCATCTGCTCCCGCAGTCCGGCCTCGGCGGCTCATGCGCATCACCAGGCGAATTCGATCATCACTGAGGTGTTCGGCGGCAATCGCAAGGTCAGCAGGTCGCCCTCCAGGCGCACCCATTCGCTGATCTTGGCCTTTGCCGGCGAGGCGGCCGGATGGCGTGCCATTTCGCGCGGCACCTCGTACTGAGCGCGATGACTCATGTCTGCATACACTTCGCGCATCAACTGCGCGGTCTGAGTGGAAAGGCCCGGGATGCTCTCCTGCTTCTTGCGGAAGCCTTCCTCGATCTTGGTGAGCTCTTCCTGTCCGACGCCTTCGAAGCGCAACTTCTGCAGCGTCATTTGCACCGCAGCCTGGAACCACCCGTTCTCGAGCGGGCGGAACTTCGCGCGGAAATCCGAGTCGCCGATCGGATTGCCGTGCTGCTCATCGATTACCCACACGCCCGTGATGCGCGCCGGGGCGTCCTGGAGCCGCACCGTGAGGCTGCGCTCCTTCGCGCGCCGCTCCACGCCGAGCGCCTGGATCCGCGCCTTGATGTCGTCCCAAATCGCCTTCTGGCCCGCCGGGAGCCGCGTCTGCTCGTAGGTGAGTTGGCCGCGCACGTACTTCTCCGGCGCACCCGCGACGCCTTGAATGTCTCCCAATTCGATGCCGGCGCGCTCGATCAATTTCTTGGCGTGCTGCTCGTCCTTGCCGAAGGACGAGGCCGCGGCGAGGTATCCCTGCGCGCCGCTGCGGGTCGCCATCAAGGCGAAGTTGACCGGGAGCGAGCCGCGCTCGGTCACCGGCACCGCGGGCAACTCGCAGACCGTGCGCATCATGCGCATGCCGGCCAAGACCGACTTCGGCGCCCCGTGCAGCGTGAACACGCCCACCGACTCGCCTGCGAAGTCCGTGCTGGTGTCCCAGGAGCCGTCCTGCAGCATGAAGAACAGTGAGTGCTTCACCGCCGTGCGGCTCAACGCGCAAGTCATCGCCACGAAACTGGCGGCGCCGCGGTTGTCGTCCAAGGGCGGATAGGAGCCGCGACCCGGCAGGCCGCAGTTCCACTCCGACAGGATCAGTTCCGGCAGCCGGAGCCCGGCGCGACGCGACAGGTCGGTGACGCGCTGCGCGGTGTTGTAGTACGCCTGATCCATCGGAAAGCCGCTGTAGTCGTGCCACGACAGAAAGTCCGGGCTCCAACCCACTGCTTTGCAAGCCACCGTGATCTCTTCGAACTGACGGATGCCGCCGCCGTACGAAGATGCCATGCCCGGGCCGCCGATCTTGACCGCGGCCGGCACCAGCGGTCGCAGGGCCTTGCCCGAGGCCGCAAAGAAGCGCGCGAACTCCTCGCCGCTCCCGCCCCACTGCTCAGGCATGTCGGGCTCGTTCCAGATCTCGATGTGCGTGACGGGCAAGCCCTTGGCGAGCAGCGCGTTCACGTCCTCCGCGACCTTGCGCGCCCACGCGTTCGGCTCCGGCGGTTGTTGCACCTCGCCCTGTCGCGTGTCTACGCGCGTGCCGGGCTTGCCGAGCGCCGTGATCATCACGCTCATGCCCGCCAACTTGGCTTGCTCGCACGCGCGCAAATGCGACTCGTTGAGTTCACCGAAGTTGTACTTCAGCCAGATGCGCACGAGGCTGTCGCGCGGACGCACGCTTTCGAGGTAGGCCTTCCATACTCCCGGCGTTCCGTTGCTCAGATCGTTGAGACCGGTGACGATTCCGATCGGCACCGGCTTCCCCGAGCCTCCAAAATCCACCGTGAAGTCCGGCTCCTGCGCGGCGGCGGCGGCCGGGCACATCAGGAGCCCTGCCAACAGGGCGGCTCGCTTCAGCATGCCCTCCAGTCTATTCCGGCCGCAAGCCTACTGCAGGTAACCGAGGCCGCGGAGCGACTCTTCGATCGCCTTCGCCTCCTCGTCGCCGAAGGCAGCGACGACGTCGGTTCCCGCCTCTGGCTCGGCTTCGTGGTCCCAGACCGGTTCCCACGGCTCCTTCATGAAGTCTCCGCGGATGCGGCCGTCCATCCAATCCGGCACCGCCTCGCGCACGCCGTAGAGCAAGGTCGGCGTGGTGTCCTGGATGTGCATGCCGACGATTTCCTTGCCGGCGGCCACGCCCGGCGCCCACATTGCGAACACGCCGTTGAAGCGATGCTGGCCGCTGATCGGCGCGTTCTTGCGGCGCACGAAGAGTTGCTCGGTGCCCCAGTCCTCCTTGGGGATGCAGGACAGCCCCATCAATTCGTACTGCACGTCCGGCGCTTCCGCGGAGCGCGGGCCGTGATAGTGGTCCTCCTTGACGAAGGTGCGCTCGACGGCGGCGAGGCCGGCGGGATCCTCGAGTTGCTTGAGGCGCTCGACGATCTCCGCGACGACCGCACGATAGGCCGCTTCTCCGTCCACCGTTCCGTGCGGCTCACGGCCTTTCAGATTCACGCAGATCCCGTGAAGTTGGCCGAAAGCGCGCGTGCGCGACCAATCCACGTCGCGCATGTCGGCCTTGGTTTTGCGCTTCGGGCGCGCCAGCGGCAGGCGCGCGATCGGTCCCAAGACTTTGGCGAGGCCGCCGAGTCCAAGGCGGTGCAAGGCATCGCCGAAGGTGAGCCGGCCCCAAGTCCAGTACGGCACCTTGCGCCGCACCAAGAAACCCTGTTCTTCGAGCCACTGATTGACGTGGAAGTCCCAGTACTGCGGGCCGAAACCGTGATCGCTGACGATCGCGATCGGAACCTCATCGCCGACGATCTCCCGCACGCGTCCGACGAAATCGTCGGCGAGACGGTAGGCATCGCGAATCGTTTCCCCAAATCGCCGCGCGCCCTCCTCGGTCCAACCCGGGTGCGAAGGATCCTGGAACTTCCAGAAGTAGTGCTGGCAGCGATCGGTGACCGAGACCACCGTGAAGAAGAAATCGGTCGGCTTCTCGCGCAGGTAGTACTCGGTGAGCTTCAACCGATCGCGCTCGAGATCGAAGAGCTCCTTGCGCAAGCGCTCGTAGAGCTCCAGATCGTCGCGCGGACCTTCGGTGTCGCCGTCGTAGGGACCGTAGTCCACGTCGGGGCGATACGGATGCCCCAGCACCGACTCCATCTCCGCGACGGTGCCCTTCGGCCACGCAATCGAGTCGCCGGTGAGAGGCATCGGGATCCCGCTCACCATCCAGCCGCCCGGCGTCGGGAAGGGCGGATAGGTCATCGGCACCGAAAGCGAGCCCACACTCCAACCGCGCCGCCCGAGCAGGCTCATCAAATCCTTGCCGGCGTAGTTGCGGCTGTCGTTGAGGGCGCAGTCGTAGGTGCCGAGTTTGCGCCGGATGAAGTGGAAGACGCCGTGGCGGCCCGGATTGAGGCCCGTGAACATCGAGGTCCACGCGGGGGGGGTCATCGGCGGCAGCTCGGACTCCAGATCGGCGCTGCCGCC
>JAQBVK010000081.1 GCA_027623585.1 Planctomycetota bacterium | reverse complement strand
GATGGGTTGACGAGGATCAGACTTGAGCGCCAGCCCTTCCAGAAGCGCTGGAGGAGGACCCAGAAGATCCGGTCCCGGCGTCGGAGCTTGAGGCGGGGAGCGTGACGCTTCAGCACTTCGACCTGCTGGCGAAGTGCGAGGTTTTCGGCGATCAGCGTGGCCCGCGGGGCGAGGGAATACTTCAGGATGAGGAAGAGAATGTGCATCCTGAACCCAGGATCAGGCCTGGTGCCAAAACCGTCAAGTCGCGTTAAACCGTGCTAGACTGCGCGCATGAGGTTTTTAGGAGGGACAGGCTTCTTGCTACTGCCGCACCGTCGACGCTTGACGATGCTTCGTCGGCGGCGCGGTCCGCCTTAAACTGGAGACATGCGGCGCTCCTCGGGCACGATCCTCGCCCACGCTTGCGTGCTCCTCGCTTCGGCGACGCTCGCTGGCTGGCTCGCGGTCACGCCCGCGCAGGACCCCGACGTCTGGAAGCAAGAGATCCGCCCACTGCTGCAGAAGTACTGCGTGGAGTGTCACGGACCGGACAAGAGCAAGGCCGGCATCCGTTTCGACGAAATCGATCCCGATCTGCTGCGCGGACACGACGCTGAGACCTGGTCCGAGGCGCTCGACATGGTCGAGTTCGAGGAGATGCCGCCTGAGGAGGCGGATTTGCTTCCCACTTCCGCCGAACGCGCGCGCCTGGTCGCCTGGATCGGCACGGAGCTGGAGGCCGCAGCCGAAGCGCGCGCGGCGACGCGGCGCAGCGTGATGCGCCGCCTGAACCGCGAGCAGTACACGCGCTCGCTGCAGGAACTGCTCGGTCTATCGATCGAGTTCGGCCGGCGCCTGCCCGAAGACGGCAAGTCGAAGACCGGCTTCTCGAACAACGGCGAAGTGCTGCGCGCGTCCCCGCTACACCTGGAGTACTACCAGATCATCGCGCGCGACGCGCTCGATCAAGCGATGGCGCTCGGTCCGCGTCCGGAACCGTCGCGTTACTTCGTGCGTCTCGGCGCCGGCGCCGGCGTCGGCCACGTCGGCGCGCGCACCGGGGGCTATCAGGCCGTACCGCTCGATCCCGAGGACTTCCGCGTGGAAGTGCGCGACGTGGACGGCCGTCCGCTCGAAGCCGCCGACGCCGCCGCGCGCGCCGAGATCGAGCGCGTGCAGCGCAAGGTCACCGTCGGGCTGCGCGGCTCCTCGCAGGATCGCTTCCACGTCGTGCCGGAGGGTGTGCTCCTCTACGGCGCGCTGCCGCACAAGGAAGTGGCGCCCGGCGCATGGCAGGGGCCCTCTCCGAACTTGAAGCTCGAGATGCAGCGCGTGTTCCCGCAGCGCGGCGACTTCGTTCTGCGCGTGCGCGCTTCGCGCGGTTACTTGGTGGCGAATCGCAAGGAACTGCTGGTTGGCTTGGACGATCCGCAGCCGCGCATCGGCGTCACTGCGCGCGAGCCCGGCGGCGCGCCGAGCACGGCCGAAGCGCTCGACCTGGAGCCGACCGAACTCGGTCCCTGGTTCCTGGCCGGACCGATTCCCACCGCCACCAGCGCCGAAGCGCGCAGCACCGTGTACGTGGAGGCGCCCTTCGTCGACTTCGACGCGCCGCTGCGCGACGGCGTCACTCACTGGCGGCTCGCCGGCGAGATCGACGGGGAAGTGCAGCAGTACGAACTCGATCGCGGCGTCGTGATCCTCGCGCGCACGATCATCGCGCCCAGCCCCCGCAGCATGGAGATCGCGGTCGGCAGCGACGACGCGTGTTGGATCTGGGTGAACGGCGAAGCGGTACTCGAGCGCGACGTGCAGCGCGGGGTGGCGCCGGATCAAGACTTCGTGAGCGTGCCTCTCGCGGCCGGGCGCAACGACCTGGTGTTCAAGATCGTCAACGACCAAGGCGGCTTCGGAAGTTATCACCGGCTCGTCCACGACGGCACGGTGTACGAGCCCGCGCCCTACACCGTGAACACGCCGCCGGGCGCCCGTGTGCTGCTCGCCGAACGCGCCACCGCGCTGCAGAACCTGCGCTTCAAAGAAGGAGTGCTGCGCGCCGAGAACTTCCCGGCCGAGAGCCGCGCGCACCTTGCGGTCGAAATCCCGGCCGGCTACTGGCAGTTCGACCTCGTGCATCCGGCGATGCCGCCGAACGCGATGGGCTCGGTGCGCTGGTCGGTGGACGGCCTGCGCCTCGATCTGCGCCCGCAGTGCGGAGAAGAGGCGATCGCGCGCGGGCACACGGTGACGCCGCTCGGCGCCGGCTTCCTGAACGGCGGCCGCCGCACGATCACTCTCGGCGGACCCTTCTTCGTCGGCTTCAGCCACTTGGTGCTGACACCGCTTCCAACCGGGCATCCGCTGGTCGCGCGGCTCGAAGCCCAAGCAGCGGCCGAGCAGTCCGCCGAGTTCCCGGCGCTGCGCGCCTTCATCGGCACGCGCACCGACGACGGCATGGACTACGCCAGCTTCGACGCGCCGCGCACCGTGGAGGCGCCGCTCGGCGCGATCGCGACCTACGAGTTCCACGGCCGCCTCGAGAACCTGCCGATCCCCGAACCCGACACCGGCGACCGCGAGGAACTTTCCGGCATCATGGTGCTGGGCGTGTGGAACGATCACCTCGTCAAGCAGAGTGATGAGCCGGGTCCGCCGCTGCTGATCGAATCTCTCGAGTTCGAAGCACCTTATTTCTCGGTCTGGCCGCCCGCTTCGCGCGCGCGCATTTTCCATGACTCGCCGAACCGCGATGACGAGGAGGCTTACACGCGCGAGATCTTGCAGCGCTTCCTGCCGCGCGCCTTTCGCCGTCCGGTCGAGGCCGTCGAAGTTGAGCGCTATCTGAGTTATTGGCGCTCCGGCCGCGCGGACTACGCGCTTTTCGAGCACAGCGTGCGCGAGGCTCTGGTGGCGGCGCTTTGCTCGCCGAGTTTCCTGTTCCTGGTCGAACCCGACGACACGCACGACGATGCCGGCCGCATCGATGAAGACGTGCTGGCCGCGCGCCTGGCCTACTTCCTGTGGAACGCGCCGCCCGACGTCGAACTCGCGGCCTTGGCGCGCGCCGGTCGTCTGCGCGAGGAACTCGACGCGCAGACCGCGCGCCTGCTCGACGATCCGCGCAGCGAGGCCTTCGTTCGCGCCTTCTCACGCGAGTGGCTGCGCATGGACCGGCTGGAAAGCATCACCATCAATCCGAACCGCTTCCCGGACTTCACGCGCTTCGTGAAGCAGGATCTCGTCGAAGAGACCTGGCGCTTCGTCGCTCACGTGCTGCGCGAAGATCTGCCGATCGGCACGCTGGTGGACTCCGACTTCGCGATGCTCAACCAAAACCTCGCCGAGTTCTACGGCATCGACGGCGTGGAAGGTATCGCGTTCCGGCCGGTGGCGCTGCCGCCGGGGAGCGGGCGCGGCGGTCTGATCGGGCAAGGCGCTTTCTTGGCCGGGCACAGCGACGGCGAGGAGCCCCACCCGATCAAGCGCGCGGTGTGGGTGAAGGAGAAGTTGCTCGGGCAGGCGCCGAAGCCGCCGCCGCCGAACGTGCCCGCCCTGGATCCGACCGTTCCGAACTTCGAGAAGTTGACGCTGAAGGAACGCCTGGAGCAGCATCGCGACAATCCTTCCTGCCTCGACTGTCACGCGAGTTTCGATCCCTACGGCATCGCGCTCGAGGGCTACAACGCGGTGGGTCTGCTCGAGAGCATGCGCAAGGGCCGGCCGGTGGACGCCAGCTCCGTGCTGCCCGACGGGACTTTGGTGGACGGCGCCGACGGGCTGCGCGCCTACATGTTGGAGCAAGTCCCTGACCAGCTGGCGGCCTCGGTGATCGAGCATCTGTTCGCCTACGCGCTGGGACGCGACACGGATTTCGCCGACGAGGCCGAACTGGCCGCGATCGCCGCGCGCGTCGAGGCCGTCGGCGGCTCGCTCCGCGCAGCGGTGCGCGAGATTGTGCAGTCTCCGTCCTTCCGGGACCGCTAGCGGGTATCCTGGAATCGTCATGGCGCGCAAGTCTTGGCATCTCGACCGCCGCAGTTTCCTCCGCGGCATGGGAGTGGTTTGCTCGCTCCCGTACCTCGAAGCGATGGAGCCGGCCACGCGCCTGCTGCGCACACCCGTGCCGCCGCCGCGCCGCGCGCTGTTCGTGTACTTCCCGAACGGCTGCAGCTTGCCCGAGGAGAACGACGTGCAGAATCGGCAGTGGCGCTGGTTCCCCGAAGGCGAGGGCCGGGACTTTCGTTTCACCAAAGTGCTCGAACCGCTCGAGCCCTTCCGCGAGGACATCGCGATCTACGGCGGCTTGAGCCATCCGAAGAGCCGCGAACTCCTCGGTCACCTCGCCGGCGACACCTGGCTGACCTCCGGCGACCTACGCGGCGGCCTCTACCAGAACCTGATCTCGGTGGATCAAGTCGCGGCGCAGGAGTTGAAGAAACACACCCGCTTCCCGTCCTTCGTGTTCAGTTCCGACGGTGGCGTTGGTTACAAGTCGCGCGTCTCCACGCTCTCCTTTGACGGTCAAGGCCGGCCGCTTCCCTCCGAGCACCGGCAGCGCGCGATCTTCGAGCGCTCCTTCGCGCCCGGTGGCGGCGCCACGACTGAGGAACGCCGCAAGTCGATCCACGAAGGCAAGAAGGTCGTGGACCTGATGCGCGAAGAAGCCAAGAGCCTGGAGTTGCGCCTCGGCGTGAACGACCGGCGCAAACTCGAAGAGTTGATGAGCTCAATCTCCGAGTTGGAGGATCAGATTCGCCGCAACGAGGCTTGGCTGGACACCCCGCTGCCCGAGTTCGACGCCAGTCACGTCGCCTTCGACGCCGCCGCGGCGGCCGATCCCGCCGGCTACCTGCGCGCGATGTACGACCTGATGGTGCTCGGCCTGCAACTCGATCTCACGCGCGTGATGACCTACATGCTCGCGCGCGAGGACGCGATGGGCGTCGGCGAAAACTGGCCGCGTCTGGCGGTCGGCGTGGAGCGTGGACACCACACGATCAGTCACGACACGCATGAAGGGCACTGGGATCAGTGGGGGCCCTACGACCGCTGGTACGCGCAGAACTTCTCTCACTTGCTGAAGCGGCTTGCGGAGACGCACGACGAGCACGGCCCGCTGCTCGACAGCACCATGGTGCTCTACGGCAGTGCCTGCACGACCACGCACAACGCGCGCAACTACCCGACGCTGCTCGCCGGCGGCCGCGCGATGGGAGTGCGCCTCGGCCACCACACCCGCTTCAGCCGCACCGCGCTGCTCGAGAGCCAGAACGACGCGCTCTCCGGCGCGCAGGTGCAGGACGTGAGGCGCCGCATCGGCGAAGACGACCTACCCTTCGCGAACCTGCTCTTGAGCATGCTGCACGCGCTCGGCGTCGAAGCCGAGTCCTTCGCCGATAGCGAGGGCCCGCTCGAGGGCTTCTTCGCTTAAACCCCGGCGCCGCTTCGCGCTGCAGCCGGTCCGCTAGCGATACGCCGCCGGCGGCTTCGGTACGACGCCCAGCCTGGCGTAGTCGAATCCCGTGTCGAGCGGCGCGTAGGCGCCGACGAATTCGACGCTGCTCGTCGCCGAGATTCGATCCTCGATCCCCAAGCACCAGTAGGCCGCATTGATCGTCAGGCGCCGCAGCCCCGCGCTCTGGAAGTCGGTCCCGCTGCCCATGGTCAGGTGGAACACGCGCGCAGTCTTGCCCGTCGCGCCGGTCCAGGTCTTCGTCCACGCCACGGGCAGCGGCTCTTTCTCCGGATTCGGCGCGTCGTCGTGCTGCCGGCCGAGGAGCGGCTGGCCGAACACGAGCGCCGTGCAACCCGCGGGCAGGCTGCCGCCTTCGGGATAGGTCCGGTAGACGTCGGACGGTCCCCAGACGTCGTCGATGCCGGTGAGAATCGGGTGCGCGCGCTGCTCTGGGACCAGGATGCCGCGCGTCGAGTCGGCGTGCCAATTGCCGTGGTGCCCGAGAAAGGTGCCGCCGAGCACGTCCTCGCCGAATCGCACGGCCTTGCCGTCGACCTGGTAGGGGAACGGACCGAGGAAGCCGTGGTTGGCGGTCCGAATGCCGAAGATCGGTTTGCCCGAGTCCAGATACTCGATCACGAAACTCATTTGCGCCTCGGGCAAAGTGATGAATCGATGAGAGAAGATCACCAGATCCGCCGAGCGCAGGTGCTCCAGCCCCGGGATGTCGTGGACCACGCTCGCGTCTTCGGCCCGCGTCTTCATGGCGGGATCCACCATGCCGTCCGCGTTCAGCGCGAACAGCACGGTGCAGTCGAAGCCGTGCCGCGCGGAGAGGATGCGCGCCAGCATCGGGAGCGACTGCTCGCTCCGATACTCCTGTTCCGCGGCGATCAGCACGATGTGCTTGCCGCGGCCTGGACCGTCCTCACCCGGGTAGGTCAACCACTTCGGGCTCTCGGGGACCGGGTGCGGGCGCTCCGCAGAGCAACCGAGGAGGAAGGACAGTGAAAAAATGGCGAGCGCGGCAGTCCGCATGGCTAATTCGGAATCCGGTTGACGGTGTAGTAGGCCTTGGTGTGTAGCAGGTCTGCGCCGTCCATCGACTTCAAGCCCGCGAGATCGAAGGCGTGGACGTGGCCGAGGACCACGCCATCGACCACGAGACGAACGCTGCGCCCGTCCGGCGCCGCTTGGGCGGAGACGATGCGCGGCGTGGTCTGGTCGACTTCGGGGCTCCCGTAATGCTCCTGATAAATGTGCGTGAAGGTCTCGATGCGGTAATTCGCGGTTTGCGCTGCGCTCGTCGCATCGACGGACTTCGTGAAGTCGAGCAAGAAACCGTCGGGCCGGATTCGAATGCGCTCGATCTCGAAGGGCGTCTTGCCGGTCCACTCCAGGCGCTCGAGCACGAACTGCTTGCTGCCGCGCACCGGCCAGCCGCGATTGGTGCCGCCGGTGACGAGGTAGCCCTTGGGCGAGAACTCGAGCGCGAGGATGCCGGTGCCGAATCCCTCCCGGAACGGGTAGCAGGCGCCCTGCCAGACGCCGTCGATGAGTTCGGTGGTGGCGCGCATGACCACGCTCAGGCTGAATTCGCCGACGAACAACTGTCCCTCGAACGGCCCGAAGCGGCCATCGCTGTGGTCGACGCGGAAGCTGGTGATCGACTGGCCCATCTTGCGATAAGGGAAGACCACGGCGGGCGGGACGAGTTGTTCGATGCGTTCGCACTCGTCGCGCATGCGCGACGGGCTACGCGGCTCGATCGGCTTCGGACCCATGTTGGCCGCGAGCGGCAGATCGTAGGCTGGGAAGCTGATCGGGTGGCCCATGAAGCCGCCCGGACGCAGGTGCTTCAAGGAGCAAGAACCGTTCCACGGCCCCTGGCTCTCGGCATAGAACATCACGCCGTGTTCGTTCGGCGCCACGCCGCCGGCGCTGCGGATGCCGCTCGCGATCGGGACCGAGCGCCCGTCGCGCGTGATCTCGAACGCCCAGCCGCGGAAGGGGGTCTTGTAGTGATAGGAGTCCGACAATCCGAGCACGACGAAGACGCTGCCGTTGTCCGTGACCGGCGAACTCCAGCCGAACTCGTGGTAGTTCTCGAAGCCCCAGACGTCGCTCAGCGTTTCGAAGCGATCGGCGCGTCCGTCGCCGTCGCGATCGCTGATGCGCGTGAGTTCGGATTGCTGCATGGCGTAGAAGGCGCCGTCGCGGTTGCTCAGGCCGAAGACCTCGTCGAGGCCGCTGGCGTAGCGTTGCACCCGCAGGTCCGGCACCGCGTCGAAGGCGCCGCTCAGGATCAGGATCTCGCCGCGGCGCGTGCCGACTGCCAGCCGATCGTCGGCGAGCGGACACAAGCTGCCGGTCTCCAAGGCGAGATCGTTCGGCAGCGGCAGGTCCACGATGCGGTAGTAGTTCGCCTCGGCGCGGCCGGTGCCCCAAGAGTCGCCGAGTTCCTGGGCGGATGCGGGCGCCGCCGTCAGAGCGAGCGCCAGCGCGAGCCGAGCGTACGGAAGCTTCATCGGGATTCCTCCGACCAGGCGTAATCGATCACGAGATCGGCATGACCCTGCTGGATCGGAATCTCGACCAACAACTCGCGCTCCGCGCCGGCGCCACGGATCTGGAACGAGGAGGCTGGCAGATGGATGCGCAGCGAAGAGCCGACTTGCACGATGCCCTCTCCAAGGTCCGTGACGCGCTCGTCCAGCGCCGCACGGAAGTGCAGCTTCGCGTCGCTGGCGCTGGCGAAGTGCAGCGATCGGCGCAGGAGCGGGCGGGAACTTCCCTCGACCGGCACTTCTCGCGGAGTGTCCGTGATGGTGACGTCCGCGCAGACGTAGCGAAAGCTCGGCCGCTGCTCCGCGTCGAGGTCGTAGCCGAGGAAGCGTTGGCCAAGTTCGCGGCGCGAAGCTGCGGGCCAAGGGTCCGTCGGCATCAGCAGCGCGGCGAACGCCGGACCGCTCGGCAGACTCACCCGCTCCTTGCCGAGAATCCGCGCTTGGCCGCTGCCCTGGCCCGTCCACACGCCAGCAGCATCGACGAACTCGCCCCACCAGATCTGGTTCAGGCCGAGCGTCTCGGCGTCGAAGCTCAAGTTGACGCCTCCCGGATAACCGACGCTGATGCCGCGCTTGCCGGTGTTCTGCACGCTGCGCCGCAGGATCACCGCCTCGTCGCCGACCGCGAGCGGAATCGGCTCATGGCGCATGCCGCTGGGCGGGCGCACGTTGCGCCCTTGCGCGAGGTAATGCCACAGGGCGTCGATCTGCTGCGTCGGACTGCCGTCGCCGAGCTCGGGCCGCGTCGATGCGCCGTCCACGAAGAACTGCGGCATCAGCGTTCCAGAGCGGAATTGGGCCGGAGCGTGCAGGAAGTGCGTGAACCACTCGCGGCGAAGGCGCTGCGCCGTGGTGGCGACGAGGTCGATGCCCGAAAGCATGCCGACGCGTTCGCCGGCGAAAGCGTGGCAACTGATGCAGCTCATGCCTCGATCGCCCGCGAGTTCCCGCCCCAGGTCGATGACGGCCTCGGCTCGTTTTGAATCCTCGGGTAGCGGCGCCAGTGCGAGCGGCGGCAAGCTGTCCGTGCGCGCGAGCAGTTCGGCGAGCTCTTCGGCGAAGGCCGGGCCGAAGCCGGGCATGCGCGTACGCAGGTAGGGGCGCACCTCCTGGCCATAGGCCACGCAATCTTCGAGCCAAGCGCGCTGCAGCTTCGCGCCGACCCCGGTC
>JAQBVK010000080.1 GCA_027623585.1 Planctomycetota bacterium | reverse complement strand
GTCACCGGCCGAACGACAGCGGCTGCAGGCGGCGCCGCAGGCCTCTCCACGACCGCTTCCGGCACAACGCGCTCCGGCACGCTCGCGCCCGACAAACAGCGCGCGAGATCTTCCGCGATCTCCTGCAGCGCAGCGCCGCGCGGGAAGGAGGCCTCCAGCCACGGCCCGCTCTTGGAATCGCCCTCGCCGAGCATGGCGCGCTCGGGCAGCGGGATCGATTCCGGCCAACAAGCGATCACGGCTTCACTGCTGGCCTGTCCTGCCCGTCGCCAAATGCCGAGCAACTCGGCTCCCCCTCGCTCGAGAACGCGCTCTGTGAATCGTTCCAACTGTCCCGCCGGGACTTCGCGACGCAGCGAGCGTCCATCGGCGCGCGTCAGGAAGAGGCGGCCGTCAGGACGTCGGGATCGGAACAGTGCCATCGCGGAGGCTCCGATGATCTCAACGCGGACGTCGCAGCGCGAACGTCGCGAGGGCGGCGCCGAGGACCAGCGCCGCGTACGGCACCCAGGCGCGCGCAGACTGACGAGCTCGGACCGCTCGGCGTGCCTCCACCCGGTTCACGAGGACCGCGCGCGCGCGTGCGACTCCGTCCCGCTCAGCCTCGCTGCGCTCCGCATGGCGCGCGAGCCAATCATCGGCGAGGTCGAGCCCGGGCTCCCAGCGCGCCGGATCCCAAACTGAGAGCTGCACGGCGTAGCGCTCCCCGTCGGCATCCGCCGGCGCGAGGCGCTCGAGCGCAGCCGCGGCCGCCCAAGCCTCGGCTTCCGCACCGGCGGCTTGATAGACGAAGAGTCGCTCGCGCCACTCCTCCGCCCTGGGCGCAGAGACCGGATCGTCGGCCACGCGCGTCCAGTGCCAAGCGGAGACATCGCGCGCGTCTTGCGGCCACTGCGACGCCATCGCCATCAGCGCCAAGGCGAGACTCATTCGCCCTCCTTCGCCATCCACGAGCGCGCCTGCAGCAGCGTCAGCGCATTGCGGTCATCGGTGAATGCGCGCGCCGAAGGAATTTCGGATTCGTTCACCGTTTGGCCGGGCAGCAGCGCGGCGCCCAGCTCTTGCGGCCAGCCCGCGGGTAATGCGGCCGCGACTGCGGCGGGATCGGCCAAAACTTCGTCGCGGCGCGCGAACAAAATCCAATTGCGGCTGCGCGGCACACGGTGTAGCCGCAAATGATCGCCGAACCCGGCGCGCGCGCTCGCAACCAGGCGCGCAAGCAAGCCGTCGGCGTCTTCCGGCCGCGCGCGCGTGCCGACGTTGGCGGCGAGCACTCCACCCGGCCGTAGCTTCGCAGCCGCTTCGACGAAGAATTCCGCGGTGGCGAGATGCTGCGGGATCTCGAATTGGCGCGCGTAGGCGTCGAGCAGAATGAAATCGAGACCCTCAGGTGCGGCGCGCAACAGACTGCGCGCGTCGGCGCCTGCGATCACGCGCAGCGAAGCGCGCAGGCTTGCCGGCAACGGCAACCAGCGTTCGCCGAGCGCGGCCACCGCTGGATCCAACTCCACGCCAACGGCTTCGAATGGCCGTCCACGCAGAGCTTCGGCCACGGGCGGCAGGGCGCTGCCGGCGCCGAAGCCGAGCACCCAGAAGCGTTGCGGACGCGGCGGTCCGGACTGAGGTCCGGGAAGGCCCGCGTAGAGCGGAGCCAGTGCAAAGAGGTCGTAATACAGACCACTCCAAACCGTCTCCCCCCCCCACCAAGATTGGAAGGAATCGAGCCCTTCGTTCATCTGCAACCAGCGCTCTCCGGTGGCCGGGAACTCGACGACGCGCAAGCGTTGGTAAGGCGATTCCTGCGTGGCGAGGATCTCCGCGCCGGGCGGAAGGTTTGCCGCGCGCGCAGGATCTCCGCTGAACGCCGCCGCGCTCGAGATCAAGGCAAGCACGGCGCCGGCTCCCGCCGCCCGACCGCGCAGCAGCAGCGCGGCCGCGAGCAGCAAGGCGACCGCCGTCGCGAGCAAGGTCGCGCGCACACCGAGCAGCGGCAGCGCAACGAAGGCGGAGCCGAACACCCCGAGCAGGGAACCGAAGGTGCCCGCAGCGCCGATCTCACCGGCCGCTTGACCTGCGCCGCGCGCGCGCGCGCGCACTTCCACCAACAAGGGACTGACTGCTGCGAGCAGGAAGACCGGCGGCGCGAAGAACAGCAGCGCGGCGCTGAGGGATCCCTGCACGAAGGAAGCGGCAGCGTCGTCCAGACTCAATGCTTCGGGCAGCATCCAACGCGCAAAGGGCGCGAGCAAGAGTGCAGCCAGACTGACCAGTGCGCCTCCCGCGCCGAGCAAGCAGGCGGCTCGGCGGCCGGGATCGGCGGAGCGCCGCGCCCATCGTCCACCGGCCCATCCCCCGAGCGCCATGGCGGCCAGCACCACGCCGATCTGCTGACTCCACACCAGCGCGGAGGTCCCGAACCAGGGCGCGAGCAAATGGACCCCGAGGATTTCGACGGTCAAAACCGCGAAGCCGGCGAGCGCAGCTGAGAGCAGCGCGGCCAAGAAGCCTTAGCGGGGTTGACCGCTGGTGGTGTCCGAGTCGGTAGGCGCAGGGATCGGCACGTCGAGCCTCTGTAGCCATGCCGGAAACGCCATGCCGGAGTCGAGGAGGCTCGCGAAATTGTCTAGTAGAGTCCCGACGCTGCGATCCGCCTTGAAGGTGTAGACCTCGCCGTTACGCACGATCTTGATCTCTTGATCCAGATCCACGATCAAGTCGTTGAGGTAGAGCTTGTATTGATACACGTACTCGGAATCGAGCGTGATCGTGTTGCTGGCGCGATCCACGTGCGCCTTGAAGCGCGCGATCTTGCCGGTCGGCACCGCCTCGAGCGGGTCGAAGCGAAGGGCCTGGACCCAGTAGTGACGGCCCTGCCATGGCTCGGTAAGCACCACCTCGAAATCGGCGGGATAGGCGTTGCGGTCCGGCAACTGTCCGAACCAGGTCAGCGCCTCGGTCATGTCGGTCTTCTTCTCTGCGGCGAGAAGCTTGAGATTGACCGCGTTGAGCGTGACGGCGGGATCCCCGTCCACCCACGCGCAGCCCGCGAAGGGCATCGGATAGATCGCAGCCAGGCGGCTCGCTGCGGCGACGCCGAACTCTCCCATGCCGACGAGGAAGAGCAGCTTGCGGTTCAGGCGGTAATCACGCGAAGCGCTTCCAATCGGCGAAAGCATGCGCGTCAAGCCGGCCTCGCCAAATAGCGTGTCTGCATCGAGACCACTTAGGTCCACGCCAATCAGGATGAACTGCTCCTTCAATTCCGCAGGCAGCGCCTCGAGCGTGTCCTCGGCGTTACCTGCGGCCAGGATCATCACCCCAGGGTAGGACTGTTTCTTGGGGTTGTAGTCGGCGGGCAGGCGAATCGCGCAACTCTGCTCGCCGGGCAGACTGATCGTGATGGTGCGCCCCTTCTTGACCAGCGCGCCGCTGGTCGAGTACTCGCGTCCTTCGTCGAGTATCTTCTCCCAGTCTCGAACCAAAGAAAGAACGGAACGTGTTTTGAGTTTCTTGTCAAAACTTGCGCATTCCTTCACCAGATCCACCATCGCCTCGGTGTAATCGGTGAAGTTGTTCTCAAGCTTATCCTCGAACCACTTGCCGAAGGGGCGGCCGAGCTTCTTGTGATCGGCGTCCTTGAGCTCGGTTCCCCCGGCTTCCTGAGCCGCAAGCGGTGCGGCGGCGAGAAGCGCGCAGAACAGGAGGGCGGGAAGGCGCAGCATGAGGGATCCAGGTTAAGGCATCGCACCGCGCGCCGCGAGGACGGCGTGGGCGGTCGCGCGCGCGTCGTCAGCGGGCCGTAGGGCAGGAGGAGGTCGTTGGAGCAACCAGTCCATGTTGCTGAGAATCCGATCGTCCTCGGGTGCCAGTCCACTGGCGCGTTCGAGCGCGACCTGGGTTTCGCCAAGGCGCGATTCACCCCAGGCGCACAGCGCGCGCTCGAGCAGCGAATCCACGCCCTCGTCTAGAAGCGGTGATTCCAGCGGTAACTCGTGGCGGCGCTGGTAGAGCAGCAGATTCGCGCGATCCGAATCCCCGCCGTGGTCGGCGAGGATGCGCCACGCAAGCAGCGCGACGTCAACCGCTTCGTGCTCCAGCCGCGAAACCGATTGGAACAGGGTTCCACGCCAAGCGGCGTCCTGCGCGCGAGGCGCGCCGAGCAAGGTGGCGACGCGCGCACGGTGCGGTGCGGCGTCCTGGCCTGGCAGCAGCAGGGCAGCCGCCAGCGGGAGCCACGCCGCCAGCATCAGTCCAGCCAAGCGACCTCGGTGACGTCTTCCGCAACTTTGCCCATGAGGAAAGATTCTTCACCCCGCGCGCGGAGCTCGGTTTGAATCTCGTCGGCGGCGTTGGGATCGACGACCAGAATCAGTCCGACGCCCATGTTGAAGGCGCTCCAGGCTTCGTCACGCTCCACCCCGCCTGCCTTCACGAGTTGCGAGAAGACGTTTTGAGCCGGAACCGCCGCGCGCGAGACTCTCGCCCCCATGCCGTTGAGCACACGCGGCAGGTTCCCGGGAACGCCGGCGCCGGTGATGTGCGCCATCGCGTGCAGTTCGGTGCGCTTCAACCACGGATCCACCACCGGGAGGTAGCAGCGGTGGTTTTGAAGCATCACGGCGGCGGCGTCACGGTTGAGCGGATCGCCGGGGAAGGGGTCGGTCCAGGCGATGCCCATGCGTTCTTCCACGATGCGTCGCGCGAGCGAGTAGCCGTTGGTGTGCAGGCCTTCGCTGCGAATGCCAATTAATGCATCACCGGAACGCACGCGCGTTCCGTCGAGCAGGTGCTCGCGTTCGACGACGCCCACCAAGGTGCCGACCAAGTCGAAATCGTCACCGCTGTAGACGCCCGGCATCTCAGCGGTCTCGCCGCCGAGCAACACCGTGCCGTGATCCTTGCAGCCCGCCGCAACGCCGCCGATCAGCGCGGCGACGCGCTCCGGATGCAGCGTGCCGACGCCGACGTAGTCGAGAAAGAACAAGGGACGCGCGCCTTGCACCAGTGCGTCGTTGACGCAGTGCTGCACGAGACAGCGGCCGACCGTATCAAAGCGTTGGACTGCAGCCGCCACGCGAGTCTTGGTGCCGACCCCATCAGTGGTGCCGACGAGGATCGGCTCGCGACCGAGGCCATCGGCGCGAAACAGGCCGCCAAAGGAGCCGACGTCCGCCAGGACGCGGTCGTTGAAAGTCGAGCGGATCGCGCTGCGCGCGCGCTCCAAAGCCTCATCGGCGGCGTCGATGTCCACGCCTGCGTCGCGGTAGCGCAGGCCTCCGGTACTGGTCGGGGAGCTCACCCCCGAATTCTAGGGCGCCGGAGCGTATGATTTCGGCACATGGACGCAGACCGCCGGCTCGTCCTCCTCGGTGCGACCGGCACGGTAGGAGTTCAGACTCTTGACCTACTCAGCCGCAGCACGGGCCCCCGCCCTCGAATCGCGGCTCTGAGCGCCCATCGCTCGCAGGCGGCCCTGCAAGACCTCGCCGCCGCCCATCCGCAGGCGCGCCGCTTCCTCAGTTCCGATCCGGAGCAGCGCGCCGCTCTGTTGGATTTCCTGGGCAAGGGCGATTATGAGGTCTGTCTGAACGCCACCGTCGGCGCCGCCGGCCTTCCCTACAGCGTTCGGGTGCTCGAGGCCGGCCGGACGCTCGCGCTCGCGAACAAAGAATCACTGGTCTGTGCCGGCCCCCTCCTGATGGCCGCAGCTCGGCGCAGTGGCGGCGCGATCATTCCGGTGGATTCGGAGCACGCTGCCTTACAACAGTGCTTGGAGGGCCGTGACCTTGCCACCGTACGCACTCTGTTTCTGACCGCCAGCGGCGGCGCGCTGCGCGATCTGCCCAGCGCCGAGCTCGAGGACGTCACGCCTGAACAAGCGCTCGCCCACCCCAATTGGGACATGGGACCGCGCATCACGGTGGATTCGGCGACGATGATGAACAAGGCTTTCGAGATCCTCGAAGCCGTGGCGCTGTTCAGCCTGCCGCCCGAACGCGTGCGCGTGTTGCTGCACCGTGAATCGATTGCGCACGGCATGGTCGAGTTCGAAGACGGCAGCGTCCTCGCGCAGCTCGGACCACCGGACATGGCCTTTCCGATCCATCGCGCCTTGCACTGGCCCAAGAGCGCGCCGGCGCCGCTGCGCGGATTCGATCCCGCCTTGTGGCGAGAACTTCACTTCGAAGAGCCCAAGCTCGAGCGGTGGCCCGCGCTCGCACTCGGATACCAAGCCGCGCGGCTAGGCGGTTGCGCCGGAGCGGTGTTGAACGCCGCCGACGAAGTCGCGGTCGCCGCCTTCCTGGAAGGCCGGATTCCCTTCCTCGCGATCGTGCGCCTCTGCGCGGAAGCGCTCGAAGCGAGCACCCAGCGAATCCTTCGTAACCTCGACGACGTGGAAGCGGCGGACGCGTGGGCTCGCGCCTTCGTCACCGAGCGCCTCGCTCCCTTGCGCGCACCTTGATGGCTCTCATCCTCACCTTGCTCGGCATCGGGCTCGTGCTCTTCGTGCACGAACTCGGGCACTATCTCGCTGCGCGCCGCGCCGGCGTCCACGTCGAGGTCTTCGCGCTGGGCTTCGGCCCTCGCATCGCCGGCTTCAAACGCGGCGGCACCGATTACCGCTTGAGTCTGCTGCCGCTCGGCGGTTACGTGCTGGTCGCTGGTGAAAACCTCGAGGGCCCGCCGCGGGCCGGCGAACTCATGGCCGCATCGCGACGCGGACGCCTACTGTTCTACGCCGGCGGCATCTTGATGAACTTCATGTTCGCATTGGTGCTGCTCCCGGTGCTGTTCGGCATCGGCGTGCCCTTCGAGTCCCCGGTGCTCGGCAGCGTCGAGCCCGGCGGAGCCGCGTGGGAAGCGGGCTTGCGCGCCGAAGATCGCGTCCACGAAGTCGACGGACGCTCCGTGCACGGATTTCGGCATCTCGCCACCGCCGCCGCACTTGCCGAGCGTGATCAGTCGGTGTTGGTGCGCGGCGAACGCAACGGCGAGCCCTTCGCCATCGAAGTCACGCCGCGTTGGAACGCCGCGCTGAATTTTCCGAGCCTGGACGTCGGCCCCGCCTTCGAAGTCGCCGTGATCCCCGGCGGCGCGGCGGCGAAGGCGGGCTTGCGCGCGACCGACCTGATCCTCGCAGTCGATGGCTATGACGTCGCTCACACCCCTGCCGCGCGAGCCGCACTGGAACAGGTGGGCTTGGATCCGGAAGCCGTCGTGGTCCGCTACCGGCGTGACGGAGTGCAGCAGGATCTGATGGTGCCCGCGGAGAGTGCGCCGCCGGGCCCTGCGCAACTCGGCGTCTTCGAACTCCAAAATCGCGTCATCGCCGTGCGCGGCGCGCTCGAAGATCACCTGCGCGTGGACGACCTGCTGCTCAGCGCCGGCAACCTGCGCGTGCAACGCGCGGCCGACCTCCTGCGCGCTGCGTTGCGCGCCGGTCACCTGCCGGAGTGCGAAGTCCTGCGCGACGGGAAACGGATCAACTTGCCCGCGCGCCCCGAACTCGCGCCCGAGGAACTCAATGCGCTGCTCCAACTCGGCATCAGTGAGACCATGCGCCTTGCGATCCGGCCAGGCAGCCCCGCCGCGCTTGCCGGCCTCCAGGACGGAGACGCGATCCTGCGCGTGGACACCGATGCGGTCCGTGATTTCGAGGAACTCCGCGCCGCCATCGCTGCGCGCGTGGCCAGCGTTTCTCCAGACGACGCGCCGCCCGAGCTAAAGCTCACCGTGCTCCCGAATGGCGCAGAACACAGCATGGCGGTGAGCGCGCGCCCCGAGCCCGTGCTCACCCACGACCACGGACTCGGTTTGCGGCCGCGTTCAGAAATCGTTCGCATTGCAAATCCGCTGCGCGCGATGAGTATCGGCATGCGCGAGGCTTGGCAGACCGCCGCGGAGGTCATGATGACCCTGCGCCGCATGATCTTCGGCGAACTGCCCGCGTCGAATCTCGGCGGCATCATCAGCATCGGCCAAGTCACGCATTCTTTCGCGTCGCAGGGCATCGTGCCGCTGCTGCTGTTCCTGTGCGTGATCTCGATCAACCTCGGCATTCTCAACTTGTTACCGCTGCCGGGACTCGACGGCGGCCACATGCTGTTTCTCCTGATCGAGGTCATGCGCCGCAAACCGGTGAGCGTGCGCGCGCGCAACGCCTTCAACCTGCTTGGTTTCGGCATCGTGATCGCGCTCCTGCTGTTCGTCACCACTCTCGACGTGCGCCGCCTGCTCGGATGAACGCGCGCGCCTGGCTGCGGCTGACCCGCTGCGCCCTGGCGCCGACGATGGCCTGGGATTGGGCCGCCGGCGCGCTCCTCGCCGGGGTCGCATGGCGCGTGGAGTTACTGATCCCGCTGGCGTTGCTGATCGCGATCCACCAAGGCGGCATGGTCGCGAACGATCTCGCCGACCTGCGCCAAGACCGCGCCGAAGGCCGTCGCCGTCCGCTGGCGGATGGGAGCCTCTCCCCCGCCGCCGCGTGGATCGCGCTCGCCGTCTTCCACGGTGGCGCATTGGGGTTGGCCGCGTTCGCCTACCCCGCAGCGCTCGAGGCGACCGCGTTTCTGATCGGCATTGCCCTGCTCTACGACTTCGGCGGTCGCGGCCTTCGCGCCATGCTCGGTCCGGCCCTGCTCGCTACTGCGCGCGCCGGCAGTCTGCTGTTCGTGGGCGTGGCGGAGTATGGGGCGGAAGCCGCGCTGGAGCACGTCGGCTTGGCGGCGGCCGGCGGCTACGCGCTCTACTTCCTCTTTCTTTCCCGATTCGCCAGCCGCGAGGAAGCGGGCGTCGATTCACGCAACGGGATCGCCCTGCTGGTGATGGCCGCGCTTGCGCCCGCGGTGCCACTCTTCCAGAAACCTTTCCCTCTTGCGGCGGCGCCAGCCTGGATCCTGTTCGTGGCTCTGGCTCTGATGCCGGCATGGCGGCTGCGATCGCAGCGGGAATGGTCACCGGGGGTGGTGCAAGGCCTGGTGCGGAGATCGCTCGGGCTCGCGCCTTGGACGCCCGCGATCGCCTTGCTCGCGCGTGCGGACGTCCATCCGGCTTGGGCATTGGGCGGACCACTGACCAGCATGCTGGTCGGCCGCCTCGCGCGCCGCTTCCCGCCCGAGTGATCGATTCCTGAACCGCTTAGGGCAGCGCTGAACAAGTCATTCCGTCCCGGACGCGGTCCTCGCGGCCGGTCTCAGCGTCGCCGGA
>JAQBVK010000079.1 GCA_027623585.1 Planctomycetota bacterium | reverse complement strand
CCACGGCCGCCGGTTGCGCCGCCGCCAGTTGCGCCGCCGCCGGTCTGACCACGGCCACCGCCGCTGTCGCCGCCGAAGCCGCGCCCGCCGCCGAAGCTGGTGATCGAGCTGTATTGCTCAACCTGCGTCGGGGGCAGCACCTTGCTGACCGTGGCGATCTCGGCGTCACGAAGTTCGGTCATCTTCTGACCAATCTGCTCGCGGTCCATGTTCGCGCCGCCGCCGTTGCGCATCTCGGCGAACATCGCCTCGCGCGCGACCGTTGATTCGGTCAACGCCGCCTTCACGACTTGGGCCTGGCCCGCGTCGAGTCCGAGTTCGGAGGTGAGGCGCTCGACGGTGGCGTTCAGGCGCTCGTCACGCCGCTTGGCCTGCTCGGCTTCGCGCTCGGCACGTTGTTCACCTTCGATCATTTCGAGAGCTGCCCGGACTTCGGCGGTCATCGCAGGTCCGGCAGGCATCACGGCGCCGTTCAGACCAGCCGTGGCCTGCGCGGCGTCGGCCGACGCGAGCAACTGTTCCATGTCAGGGCGGCGCGAGAGGGCCAGCATGCGGCCATCCAATTCGTCATAGGCGAGACGCTGGGACTCGATCGAGCCTTCCAGGGTCATCACGCGCTCCTCGAGGGCCTTGATCGTGCGGTCCGGAGAGTCGGCGGAGGTCGAATCCGGCTCAGAGGAAGGTCCTGCACCGCCTCCGAGGAAGACGGCGCCGGTGAGGCCGCCGGCCAATCCGACGACGAACATGAGTGAGGTGCGGGCGAGATCGTTCATGGACTTGCTGAAAACGGGGGAACCGCCAGGTGGCGAACCATCTAGCCTACCCAACCCCGGCCAGATTCCCCGGTTCCGGCTATCTAGAATGAGCTTCGGCCATGCACCGGCACTTCCCCGCCCTTCTCCGTCAGGCCTTGCTCGGCGCGGCTCTCCTCGTCCTGGGAGGCGCTTGCGCGGCCGAACCGGTGCGGCTGTGGAAGCTCCGCGAGGCCGAACCCGGCACCGGCCAGCGCTTGGCCTACGAGCGTTTGGAACTTGCCGCCGATCTCGCCAACGAGTTCCTTGAGACCTCCGAGTTCGCGCGCGGCTTCCCGGCCGAAGGCGCGCGTTTCAGTCTCGACCACAGTGACGTACTGGTGCGCTTCACTGGGGAAGGGATTTGGCCGTTGCGCATCGAGTCCGCCGGCTGGGCCGATCTGCGCACCGCCGTAGGCGACGGCATCCATCCGAACGAACGCGGCTTCCTCGCCGCGCGCCGCACCGACCGCTACGCCTCCGGAGACGCCACGGAAGACTCCGCCTTCCTGTTGCTCGATCCGCCCGCGATGGCGGGCTTGTTGCTGCGCCAAGCCGCGACGATGCGCGAAATTCACGCGCGCGGCAGTTTCGACTACTGGCTCAACTACGACCTGCTCGGAACCAATCCTCATTACGGATGGCGCGACAGTAATCCGGTGGACGCGCGCGCGAACGCAGTGCACGAAGCGTTCTGGCAGTGGTACGAAGCGCGCGCCGAGAGTGAAGGGTCGGCGGTTGCAGAGCCGGCTTCGCGCTGATCCGCGAAACGATCAGAGCAGGCCGAACCAGAACGACACGCTCAGCGTGATCGCGATCCAGGTCAGTATGGTGATCGGCAGACCGGCGCGCAGGAAGTCGCCGGGCTTGTAGCCGCCAGGACCGTAGACCATCAAGTTGACCTGGTGCCCCCAGTGCGTCGCGAAGGAAAGCGAAGCGCTGAACGCCACCGTAAGGATGAAGGCGCGGATCAGTTTTTGAGGATCGAGATCGGCGTGCAACTCCGAGAGACGCTGGGCCGCGCGAATCGCGATCGGCGTGACCAAGACTCCCACGGCGTTGTTCGAAACGATGTTGGTGAGCGCGCCGCACAGCAGTGAGAGGCCGGCGAGCACAGCCACGGGGCCCCAGGAATCGAGGGCGCTGACCAGTGCGCCGGCCGCCTGACTGGCGAGACCGGTATGCGTCATGGCTTGGCCGAGGCCGATCGTGCCAATGATGAACACCAAGACTGGCCAATCCAGGGTGCGGTAGGCGCGCCGCGCCGTGAGGCAGCCGGTGGCAACTGCCGCGAACGCGCCGCCGATCGAAATCCACGGCAAGAGCCGGCCGGCGTGCGCCATCGAGGCGGCGGTGAAGCCGAACATCACCGCGAACGCGATCATCAGCGCAGTGCGCGCCTTGTTGCGCAGCACGACCCAGTTGTGCGCTCCGGTGAGCAGATAGAACTCTCCGCTCGCGCGGATCCGGCCTTGCGAATTCGGATCGCCGACGACGAGCAGGAGGTCGCCCGCATCAAGCTTGAGCTTGGAGGCGCGTTCGCGGATGTGGTGGCCGCCGCGCAGCACCGCCATCGTGACCACGCCATAGTCGCGGAACAGATGCAGTTCTCCGATCTCGCGGCCCAACATCGTCGAGTGCGGCGCGACCGCGAGTTCAAAGAACTGCATGGACTTCGAGTCCATCTTCGAATCGTTGAAGAGTTTAAGGCCGAGCGAATCTTGCAAGCCGGCAATCACGTCGACGTTGCCGCGCAGCATCACGACGTCGCCCGCTTCGATGATTTCTCCGAAGTAGGGCGGCCAATGCATCTCCTCGTCGCGCACGAAGAACAGCAATTGGGCGCGCGAGCCTTCGAAGGCTTCGGCGTACTTCCGCCCGATCAGTGAGGAAGTGGGGCCGATCACGAGTTCGGTTACGTACTCGCGATCTTCGTTGCCACCGATCATGCTGGTCAGGGAGTGGCGGATGGGGAACAAGCGCCGCGCAAAGATCGCCATGCCGACCGTGCCGATGAGCAACAACGGCGCACCGATCGGCGTCATTTCGAACATCCCGATCGGTTCGAAGCCGTCCGCTTCGGCGACGCCGCTGACCAGCAGGTTGGTGCTGGTGCCGACCAGCGTGCACATGCCGCCGAACAGAGTGGCGTATGCCAGTGGCAGCAAGAGCCGCGACGCGCTGAGATTGTTGCGGCGCGCCAAGTCCAAGATCACCGGCACGAAGATCAGTACGACTGCGGTGTTGGCAAGGAAGGCCGAAACCACTCCGGCCACCAAGCCGAGCACCAAGATCATGCGCCGCTCGCGCCCGCCGGTGGCGCCCGTCACCGCGCGCGCAATGAATTCAACCGCGCCGGTGCGCGAGAGCGCTTCACCCAGCACGTACAAACCGGCGACGGTCATGACCGCGCCGTTGCCGATGTTCTCCAGCGCTTGGCGCGCGCCGAGGAGCATGGTTTGCGGGTCGAAAGCCGGATCGAAGATCCGGATCACCTCGCCGCCGCCGACCAAGGCCACCATGATCCCCAGCCCCACCGCGTCGAGCGTCGCCTTCTCGCTGAACAGCAAATAGAGCGTCAGCGCCGTGACCGCAAGCACCAGGACGGCGGCAGGACCCATGCGCCGCTCATCCTATCGGCGCTCGATCAGAGCAATCCGGCGGTCCAAGCCATGCCAAAGCTGATCGCGACCCAGGCGATGAGAGTCAGGGGCAAGCCTGCGCGCAGGTAGTCGCTCGGCTTGTAGCCGCCTGGACCATACACCATCAAATTCACTTGATGCCCCAGTGGGTCGCGAAGGACGCCGACGCGCTGAAGGCCACCGTCAGCATGAATGCTCGCGCGAGCGCATCCGCCTCCACCTCTGGATACAGCGGCGCGAGTTCCCGCGCCGCGAGGATGGCGATCGGGGTCAGCAACAGTCCCACGGCGTTGTTGGACATGATCGCCGTGGCCACGATGCAGAAGGCCGACAAGCCAGCAAGGCTGCAGTCACCACCAGGACGATCACGCCCTCAGGGCCCACGCTCCTATGGTACTCAGGTGCGCCGGATCTTCCTCGCATGCCTGATTTTCGCCGCCTGCGCGCGAACGCCGAGCCCCGTTACGGATTCCGCAGCGACGCGCGTCGTCGCGATCGCGCCGGGCACGGAAGCCAACCTCTTCGCACTCGGCCTCGGTAGCTCGCTGATCGGCGTGTCCGATTTCTGCTCCGTCCCAGAGGCCGCCCATCTGCCGCGCGTGGGCGGGCAGACCAATCCAAACCTCGAGCGCATCGCCGCTTTATCGCCGACGCTCGTGCTGGTGCAGGGCCGGCATCCCAAAGTCAAAGCCTGGACCGCAGGAGCGGCGGTGGAGTTCCATGCCTTCCCCACCGATTCCATTCCCGGTTGGAAGCTGGAGGTGCGTTGGCTCGGTGAACGCTTCTCCAAAGCCGCCGAATCCGAGCGCCTGATCGCCGAAGTCGAGCGAGCCCTCGCGCAACTCGGAAGCTTCGGAATGCCACGGCGGACGCTGCTGCTGATCGCCCGGCGCAGCGATCAAGCCTCCGGGATCATCGCGGCAGGTCCCGGAACCTTTCTCTCGGAATTGCTCGCCGCCGCTGGCGGAGTCAACGTCTTGCCGGAAGGCGGAGTCGCGTACCCGAGCATCAACGAAGAGAGTCTGATTCGGCTCGATCCGGAAGCCGTCATCGAGTTTCGCCCGGGCGCGGTCGATGCGGGTGACGCCCTGGACGTCTGGCGTGCTTCCTTCCCCGCACTCGCCGCGGTGCGCGCGGGACGCATCGGTGCCGTGATCCACCTCGAGGCTCTGATGCCAGGACCGCGCATGCACGAAGTGGCGCAAGCCATGCATGCGCTGTTGCGTTGAATGCCACGAGCCCTCTATGCTCGCGCCGCGCGTGGGCCCTTCAAGAATCTTGTCGCGCGCGGCGATCGTCCATCGATCGCTGCGCTTCCTCGGTCCGGTGACCGAGCAGGCGGCCGTCGAGTTCGTCGAGTCCCTGAAACTCTCCGCGCGTTCAAGAACCGTGGACGTGGCCACCGGCGATGCTTGGTGGGCATCGCGCGTCGGAGCCCGCTGGGGCTGCGCGATCGAGGAAACGCAGTCACCCTCCGCGTGGCTCGCCGGTCAACATGCTTGGCTCGGCGGCATTCATCCCTATGACTGCGTGCTCGATCTCGGCGCGCCTTTCCCCGACGCCACCGTTTACGACCACCTGACTGCTGCGCGCGAAGTGCTGCGACCCGGCGGTCAATTGCTGCTCGGCACCGGCTACTGGCGGTTGCCTCCGGCGCCGAGCTACCTGCGCCGCAGCGGCTTCGCGCCCGGCTCGATGACGGGACTCGGCGCAACCTTCGCGCTCGCCGCGGAATGCGGCCTCCGCATTCGCCACTGGTCCGCTTCTCCGATCGACGCTTGGGAGGCTTACGAGACCGCGTTCCGGGACCGCATGCTGGATTGGGCCGACACGCATCCTGCGCATCCAGATTCGGAGTCTGCTCGCGAACGCGCGCTGCATCGTTGGCAGGCGTGGTCCACCGAAGGCCGCTACGTGCTCGGCTTCGCGCTTATCCTCGCGCAGGCGGAGTGAATGCCCGCTCGATCAACTCGCAGAAGCAGTGGCCGAAGAGCAGATGCGCCTCCTGGATGCGCGGCGTGTCCGCGCTCGGCGCGATGAACGCAAGATCGCAGAGCGGTGCAAGTTTCCCGCCACCGCGCCCAATGACGCCGAGTACCTGAGCGCCGCGCGCTTTGGCGGCCGCAACGGCGCGCAGGACGTTCAGACTGTTGCCGCTGGTGCTGATCGCGACCAACAAGTCGCCAGCGCGAAGGTGGGCGCGCACTTGTCGTTCGAACACCTCCTCCGCCGGATAGTCGTTGACCAGCGCGGTGTAAGTGGAGGCGTTCACGGTGAGTGCGTGCACGTTGAGCGGCTCGCGCTCGCAGAGGTAGCGTCCGACCAACTCAGCGGCCCAGTGCTGCGCGTCCGCCGCACTCCCTCCGTTGCCCACCAGGTAGATGCCGCCGCCCGGCCGGCGCAAGGCGGTGATCGCCAAGGCCGCCGCAGCCGCGGTCACGCGCGCGAACTCGTCGCCGAGCGACGCGTAGACGTCACGCGCCTCGCGCGCGCGTCGCGCGACCAGAGCAAGGTCATCATCCGCGGGTTCGCCCATGGCGCCGAATCGTAGCAGGGGCCATCATGGTTCCGATGACGCTCTCCGCCCGTGCCCTTGCCGTGGCATGGCCGACGGTCGGTGAGGTGCTGCATGGCGTTTCGCTCGAGCTTGCTGCTGGAGAGCTCTGCGTGCTGGTCGGTCCGAACGGCGCGGGCAAATCGACCCTGCTCCGAGCGCTTGCGGGCCTCGCGACGCCTTCCGGAGGCCAGGTGCTGTTGGATGGCGCGCCACTTGCCGGGTTTGGCCTGGCCGAGCGCGCGCGACGCATCGGTTTTCTGCCGCAAGAAGTGAATCCGGCCTTCAATTTTCGCGCTGAGGAGGCCGTGGCGCTCGGCGCGCGCGTAGCGCTACGCGCGCGCTGGCACGAGACGGGACTCGGCGCTCAGGGTCGCGCGGCGGTGGATCGAGCGTTGGGCGCAGTCGATGCGTTGCCGTTCGCGACGCGACGCCTCGACGAACTCTCCGGCGGAGAGCGGCGCCGCGTGCTGATCGCGGGCGTGCTCGCGCAAGAGCCGCGTTGGCTGCTGCTCGACGAACCGGCCGCGATGCTCGACCTCCACCACCAGACCGCGTTGTTCCGCTTGCTGCGCGCGCTCGCCGCCGATGGGCTCGGGGTGCTGTGCTCGGCGCACGATCTCAACCTGGCCTCACGCTTCGCCACGCGGATGGCGTTGATCGACCACGGCGTCATCACCATCGATGGCCCGCCGGAACAAGTCTTGCGCTCGCCCGAGCTCGCCCGAGCTTTTGACTCACAATTTCGTCTGGTCGAGGATCCTCCCGGCGCACCCGCCGTGCTGCCAAGAGCATGAGAGGCGGCGCGCGCACCGTCACGGCGGCCTTCATCGCGCTGGCCCTGCTCGCGTTGGCGATCGGCCCCTTCGTGGGCGCGGAGTCGATCGATCCTTCGCTCGCGTGGCGCGAGTACCTCAATGCTCCGCGCGGAGCGTGGTCTCCGGATGCGCGCATCCTGGCGTTGCGCGTGCCGCGCGTGTTATTCGGGTTCGCCTGCGGCGCCGCGCTCGCGCTGTCCGGCGCGGCAATGCAAACGCTGCTGCGCAATCCGCTCGCTTCTCCGTACACCTTGGGGGTTTCTTCCGCAGGATCCTTCGGCGCCTTCCTCGCCGCAGCGCTCGCCGGAGGCAGCGCGCTCGCGTGGGCGGGCACGCTCGAACGCGTGTCCGCTTTGATTTGCGCGCTGCTTGCCACGCTCTGCGTGCTCGCCTTCGCGCGCCGCAGCACGCGCAGCGACGGCTTGATCCTGGCGGGCATCGCGCTCAGTTTCTTGTTCGGCGCCGGCGTCGTGATCCTGCGTCATCTCGCCGATCCCCTCGACCTCGCGCTGATGGATCGCTGGATGCTCGGCGCGGTGGACGTGATTGGATTCTCGCCCCTGTTCGAGCTGTTGCCGTGGATCTTGGTCGCGGGCTTCATGTTGCTGCGTCGCGCGCCTGCTTTGGACCAGCTCGCCTTCGACGAAGAACTCGCGGCCGCGCGTGGCGTCCCCGTGCAGCGCGTGCGGCGCGAATCCACGCTCGCTGCGGCCGCACTCGCCGCCGCAGTGGTCGCCGTGACTGGGCCGGTGGGCTTCGTGGGCCTGCTCGTGCCCCACGCCGTGCGGCCCTTCACCGGCATGCGGCACGCGGTCTTATTGCCATGCTCCGCACTCGCAGGCGGCGCGCTCTTGGTCGGCGCAGATGCGATCGCGCGCACGGTGCAACTGCTCGGCCGCGGCAGCGAATTGCCGGTTGGAGCGGTGACTGCGGTGCTGGGCGCGCCGTTCCTGCTGCTCCTGCTGCTCCGGCGCCGGCCCTGATAGCATCCCCGCGATGGCCGAGCCCGACCGCGTCCTGATCCAGCACGTGCTGGTGTCCTTCCTCGAAACGCCGGTGCAAGTTTCGCGCACGCGCGACGAGGCGCGCGCGCTCGCCGGAGAACTACTCGAGCGGGCCCGCGCCGGGGAAGACTTCGACGCGCTCACGCGCAAGCATTCCGACGATCCCTGCGATCCGGACGATCCTGCGCCTGGACGCTACATGGTGCTCAACCACGGAGTCGCCACCGACGGCGGCTTCGAGCGCTTGATCGACCAGATCAACGCGCGCGCAGAGGATCGCCATGCCGAACTGGAGAAGCGGCTCGAAGCCGAAGAAATTACCGTCGAAGAAGCCGAGGCCGACCTAGAAAGTTTCATCAACCAATTACGCGCAGATGCCGATCGCGCGCGTTCCGAGCAGGGCTTCCCTCGCGCCGCGCTGGTGCCGGCGTTCGGCGATCTCGGCTTCACGCTCGAGCCGGGCGAAATCGGCCTCGCCGAACACGACGAGCAGCGCTCGCCGTTCGGCTGGCACGTGATCAAGCGCCTTTCGTGATTTCCGAGACGGCCGGCTCGAGCTTCTCGGCCTCGCCGACAGTCTCCGCCTCGGCGGCGCAAGACTCGACGCCATTGCCCTCGAAGGAGTAACAAGTTTCGCCGCGGCGTAGCACGTCCACGGCTTTGTCCGGACGCCGGTAACCCTCGACCAGGGCTTCGAGAGTCGCGTAAACCTCGGCGAGCGCGCCTCGTTGCAGCGCGGATTCGAGCTCCAAGATCGCGTCATGCACCGCCTCGACGGCGGATCCTGCCTCCGTCGCCTTGAAGATCTTCGGATGCTCGGTCGGTTGACTGCTCGCCTGGTCCACCAACAACTCTTCGACCAGCTTCTCACCGACGCGCAATCCGATGATGCGGACCTCGACCCGGCGCCGCGTCCCGCGCGTAGCGAGCTCGATCATGCGCAGCGCGAGGTCATGAATCTTCACGGGCTCGCCCATGTCGAGCAGAAAAACCTCGCCGCCCTTGCCGAGCGCGCTCGCCTGCAGCACCAATTGCGCGGCTTCGGTGATCGTCATGAAGTAACGCGTCACCTCGGTGTGCGTGATCGTGACCGGCCCGCCGCGCGCAATCTGATGGCGCAGCAGCGGCACCAGGGAGCCTGCGCTGTCGAGGACGTTGCCGAAGCGCACGATCGAGAAACTAGTCGGCTGCGCGTCGCCGGGGCGCGCGAAACGCAATGGCGCGCGGCGCGCCTGCTCGTGCACCATCAGGCAGGCCAGTTCGGCGAGACGCTTGCTCGCCCCCATCACGCCGGTTGGGCGCACCGCCTTGTCGGTCGAAACCAGCAGGAAGGTATGCACGCCCGTGCGGACCGCCGCGCGCGCGGCGATGAAGGTGCCGAAGACGTTGGTGCGCACGCCCTCGAGCGGGT
>JAQBVK010000078.1 GCA_027623585.1 Planctomycetota bacterium | reverse complement strand
CCGCTACGGCCGCTCCGCAAGAGGATCCGTATCGAATTCCGCTCGAAGGGGAAGACGCGGCTGCGGTGGTCGTCTTCGACCAGGCGGCGTTGGACGCCAAGGTTGCGGACATCTTGCCGCGCCTCGAGACAATTCGCGGTTGGAAGTTCCTCCATCCCGTGGCGGCCGGCATCCAGAGCGTGGCGGACTTCACCAAGTACGCGAACGAGAGCATGGATGAGGAGTGGGGTCCCGAGGTCATGGAGGGCAAAATGGCGAGCGCGATCTTGTTCGGCTTCTTGCCGGACGACAACGACTTCATGGAGACGATGCGCGCGCTGCTCGAGGCTGCGGTCGGCGGCTACTACGACCCCAAGCAGAGCAAGTTCTGGCTGATCGAGGGCTACGCCGGCGGCCCGCTCGCCGACATCCTCATGGCGCATGAGTTGCAGCACGCGCTCGACGACCAATATTTTCCGCTCGAAGCGATGCTGGACAGCTCGGAGGACAACTCCGACGTCGTGTTCGCGCTACGCAGCGTGGTCGAAGGCAGCGCCACCTCGGCAATGAATCTCTATTTGGTGCGCGCCATGACCAATGACTGGCTTCCGCCAGGCGAGCTGATGCCTGCCGACATGATCGGCACGCAGATGGCGGCGCTGGACGACGCGCCGCTCGCAATGGTGGCAGGTTTGATGCTTCCCTACATGGAGGGCAATCTGTTCCTGGTGCGCGGCGGCACCATGCTCGAAGCGGTGACCAAGAATCCCAGCGACGAAGACTTGCGCCGCGCGTTCACCGAGCCGCCGCAGTCCAGCGAGCAGATCCTGCATCCGGAAAAGTACTGGGACCCCAAGCTCACCGATCCGCCGCTGGCCGTCGTGGTCACGGACCGCAGCGCCGAGTTGGGCGGCGACTGGCGCTGCGTCGACGAAGACACTCTGGGCGAACTCGGCTGCGCATTTCTCGCGGTGCCGCGGCTCCCGACTCCGCTCGAACTGCAGTTCGGCGCGATGGGCTTGCGCCACCCTGCGTCCGCCGGATGGGGAGGGGATCGCTACCGCAGCTATCTGCGTGAAGACGGCGCGCGACTGGCGCACGCCATCACGGTTTGGGACACCGAAGCGGACGCCGAGGAATTCGAAGCCGCGCTCGCGATCGCGCACGCCCGCGCGCCCTATCTGCGCGAAGTGCGGCGCGACGGCGCGCGCGTGGAACTCTTCCTCGCGGACGACGCCGCGCGCACATCACTGCAGCGAATGCTTAAGCGGTGATGGGCGCGCTTGCACTGGTGCTCGCTGCGCTGCTCGCGCAAAGCGGCGCGATCGCGACCTCAGAGGAACAAGCGACGGAGGCCGCCGCCTCGATCCTCGCACGCGGCGGCAACGCGGTGGACGCTGCCATCGCCGCGCACTTCGCGCTCGCGGTGACCTATCCGGTCGCCGGCAATCTCGGCGGCGGCGGATTCTTTCTCTATCGCTCTCCGGAGGGCGAAGCTTGGTACCTCGACTTCCGCGAGACCGCGCCGGCCGCCGCGCACCAAAACCTCTATCGCGACGCGGCCGGCGCCGTCGATCGTGAGGCTGCGACCTATGGCTGGCGCGCGGTGGCGGTGCCCGGCGCAGTTCCCGGCCTGGCGGAAGCCCACGATCGTTGGGGCTCTCTGCCCTGGGCAGTACTCGTCGCCCCGGCGGAGCGCCTAGCACGCGAGGGCTTCGTGGTGGACCAAGACCTATTCCTCGATCTCGAAGACGCAGCGGCACAACTCGCACTCGATCCCGTCGCGCGCGCGGTGTTCTACTCGGCGGACGGCTCGCCGCTCGCTCCGGGGTCGCTCTGCGTGCAAAGGGCGCTTGCCGATACCCTCGCGCGCATCGGCGCCGAAGGCGAAGCCGCTCTGCGCGGCGGCGCGCTCGTGGAGGCCATCATCACGGCGAGTCGCGCAGGGGGGGGGATCCTCGCTGCCGAAGACTTCCGCGACTACCAGCCCGCCTTGCGTCCGGTGCATCGTTTCGCGTGGCGCGGTTGTGAAGTGCTCGCTGCTTCTCCGCCTTCGAGCGGCGGAGTTTTCCTTCAGCAGACGCTCACGGTGCTCGAGGCCTTTCCCCTCGAGCGCTGGGGCCGGAGCGATCCGCGCGCGATCCTGCTGATCGCCGAGGCTTCGGCGCACGCCTTTGCCGATCGCAACCGCTGGCTCGGCGATCCGGCCGGCTTCGACTTCGACGCGGCCGGGTTGGTTGCGCCCGCGCGGCTCAGCGCGCGGCGCGCGCGGCTCGCGCCCGGGCACGTCACCTCCACGGAGGATCTCGCGGCCAGCGGTGCGGTGCGGCCTGAGTCGATGCAGACCACGCACTTCTCGGTGACCGACGCGCAAGGCGGCGCGGTGTCCTGCACCACCACCTTGAACGGTGGCTTCGGCGCGAAGGTGATGGCGCCCGGCGGATTCCTGATGAACAACGAGATGGACGACTTCGCCGCCGCACCGGGTCGCCCGAACCAATACGGCCTGGTGCAGGGTGAGTACAACGCGATCGCGCCGGGCCATCGTCCGCTCTCTTCAATGAGCCCGGTGATCGTCATGCGCGACGGCGTGGTCGAGGCGGTGGTCGGCTCACCGGGCGGCCCGAGAATCCTCTCAGCTGTGATGTACGTTCTGTTGAACCGTTACGTGTTCGGCCTGGGCCCGGCGGAAGCCGTCGCGGCGCCGCGCGCCCACCGCCAAGATCTTCCACCGACGCTGCGATTGGAGTCTGGTCTACTCTCGCCCTCTGCGCGCGTGCAACTCACGCGCTGGGGGCAGGAGTGGTCGGAACATCGCGGCATCGGCGACGTCAACGCGATCTTCCGCGACGGCGACACCTGGATCGCGGTGTCCGATCCGCGCGCCAGCGGCGGCGCGCGGACCGTGCCAGTCTTGCGCTAAGGCAGCGCTGCCCTAACGCGTGAAGGTGAACTCGACGACCTGGTCGGCTTCTTGCCCGGCCGAGAGAGTGGTGACGCGCTCCTGCGTGTTTCCATTCCAGGTCACGCGGATCCGGTAGGTGCCGGGCGCGTAGGAGCCGAGCGGCATGGCGCCGTCTTCGCGGTTGAAGAAGCCTCCTAAGCCTCCGCTGCGCCCGCCCAAGCTGTCCACGCGTTCTCCGACCGAGTCGAGGACTTCCACCTTCGCATCGGGCAAGGCCTGGCCGTTCTGGTCGGTGACGCGCGCCGCAAGTCCGACGCCCGGCTTGAGGTCGATGCTGGTCTCCGTGGTCTGAGCCGGCATCACTTGCACGTTGCGCAAGCGGCTGCTTGCGAAACCGTTCGACTCAATGATGAGGTCGTAGGTTCCGGCTTCGAGACCGCTCACGCGCGCCTCACCGTTCCAACCCCAGGACTGCTGCTCCTCGGCGTCCGGATCGGCGGGAATCACCTTCACCGTGAAGCCTTGCCGCATCTCTTTGCCTTCGCTGGTGACGCGCACCATCACGGCGCTGGAGATGGGCAGCCGCAGCACGCCGAGGTCCTTGCGATCGTTCAAGCGCATCGAGAACTCGGGCACCTGCAGCCGGCCGAGCGGCTCGGCCATCGCCGAGTCCTCGTCGCGGCCGCGGCTCCACGGCGAATCGGCCTGCACCGAGAGCGAATAGCGCCCCTCGGCGACGCCGCCGAAAGTGAAGTTGCCTTGCTCGTCGGTTTGCTCCCACTCCGCCTGCTTGCCGCCGGGCATGAAGGCGCCCAGGAAGCCCATCGCGGAGTCTTCGCGGGTCAGTGAAATCGTGGCGTTCGCGACCGGTTGGCCGGTTTGTTCGCTGACGACTTGCCCGCTGACGCTGCCGTCCGGCGCTTCGAGGTTCATCTGAACCTCGGGTAAGTCAGGAACCTCCATTTCGAGCGAACCGCGCCAATCGCTGGACTCGACCGAGAGCCGGTACTTGCCTGGGGCGAGCGAGCGGAATTCGAAATTGCCCTCCGCATCGGAGCGCGCGGCGGCGAAGCGTAAATCCATGATGTTCGCCTCCGCAGCCATCGCGAAGAGCGCGGCTTCGGTGACCGCGCGGCCGTCGGGCAGAGTCACGCGTCCGGTCACCTTGCAGCCGCCTGCGGACAGATCGGTGATGTCCACGGTCACGGTCTGGCCTTCCTTGACGTAGGCCTGGGCGATGCGCGCGCCGCCGAGCACGCCGAGGATGTCACCGGTGAACAGCGCTTCGTCGTCGAGCGACGCCGAAACCAGGAAGTAATTGCCCGGCTTGACGTTGTCGGCGAGGTAGTACCCGACTTCGTCGGTCGGCACCTGGAAGAAGTCCTTCGAGTCCATCGCGAAGCCGCCGACCATGCGCGCCGGCAGCGGCATGCCATGGCGGTCATAGACGTTGCCCTGAATCGTGCCGCCGCCCTTCATCTCGATGACCAGGTCCTCGCGCAGGTCGCCTTCGGCGAGGCCTTTGCCCTTGATCATCACCGAGGCGAAGCCTTCGGCGGTGGCGTGGATGCGATCGGCTCCGGGTTCGACGCCGAGCAGTTCAAAGGATCCGTCCGCGCCGGTGCGATCCATTGCGAGCGTCTCGGCGACGGCGAACATCATGCCGGTGAAGCCGCTCTCGTCGCCCTTGCCCGACCACACCATCGCGCCGGAGACCGGTTCGCGGGTGCCGGCCGCGATCACTCGGCCGCGGATCGTGGCGCCGCGCTGCAGCGTGATCTGAATGTCTTTGATGGCTTCGCCGGCGGGCACTTCGATGTCCGGCGAATGCGCCACGACGTAGCCGGAGGCGCGTGCCTCGACGCGGTAGGTGCCTGGCATCAGATTCGCGATGCGGAAGCGGCCGCTGCCGTCGTCCTGCAACTTCGTGTTGAGCAGTTCACCGAAGATCATTTCCTCCGGCAGGACGGCGACTTCGTCCTCACCGAGCGCGTCGCCGAGCACGCCTTGGCGCGCGGTATCTTCGGAGGCGCGCTGGCGTTCCCGGAACGAGCGGCCGTCTTCACCTTCGAAGCGCTCGATCGATGGAGCGACGGGTTCGAGCATGCTGCGGCGCAGGTCGGCGTTGACCACGAAGA
Organism: Planctomycetota bacterium; assembly: GCA_027623585.1. Taxonomy (GTDB): domain Bacteria; phylum Planctomycetota; class UBA1135; order UBA1135; family UBA1135; genus JAQBVK01. The sequence goes on along the minus strand of JAQBVK010000078.1, from coordinate 4,279 downwards.
AACGCACGGCGCTGCCGTCCGGACCGCTGACGCTGCCTTCGATCGAGCCTGGAGGCGCGAGCACCAGCACCGGCTGCTTCTCTTCGAGGTCCGGCAGTTCATATGTGGTGCGCGGGAAACCTTCCAGCTCGACCGCGAGCCGCGCTCCCTTCCATACCGGCAAGCGGAAGCGGCCGTTGGCGCCGGTCATGGACCAGGTCTCGGCCGGCAGGAACATGGGAAGGATTTCCTTGGCGCCTTCGAGGAACATCTCGGGGCCGGCGGGCATGCCGCCGCCGCGCCTGCTGCGCGGGCCGCCCGCCTGATCGGAACCGGGCTTGGACGGAATGCTCGAGAGCATCACCTTCGCGCCGACGATGCCGCGGCCCTGTGCGTCCACCAAGCGGCCTTCGACCGGATTGCTGGTCTGGAGCACCAGCGCCTCGGGCGCGGCGGAGGCGTCGCCTTGCACTGCTGCGGCGTAGGGCGCCGAGCGGCCCTCGCGCGACTGCGCGAGCAGCAGGTAGTTGCGGCGCGGCAAGCGCGGCCAGCGCAAACTGCCGTCGGATCCGCTTTCCGCGATCCACGCGGGCAGATCACGAACGAAGGCGGGCACCAAACGCAGATCCAGCGGCACGGCGACGGCGCGCGCGCCGCTCACCGGATTCTGGTCGTCGTCCACGGCGAGCGCGGTGAGGCTGCCGGTCGGCGACAGCCGTACTTCGACGTTGGCGGTCGCACCCATGTTCAGCGGACCGAAGTCGCGCGATCCCGGATGCGTGGCGCCGTCGAAGGCTTGCGCGGTCATGACCAAACCAGCCGGCACGGCGTCGATGAAGAAGGCGCCGTCGCCGCCGCTGAAGACGCGCTCAAGATAAATCTCGCGCGTGCGGATGGCCTGCACGAGGTAGGTCAGCGAAGGCATCACGAAGACTTCGGCGTTCGCCACCGGCGCGCCGAATTCATCCACCACGTGGCCGCGGAGTTCACCGCCGGCGACGGTGTGGAGCAGCACGCCCTCGTCGCTGCCGACTTCTTCCGGCTTGATCGGCTGGCGGCCGCGCGTGAGTCGCTTCGAAGTGCGCGCGACGAGGTAGAGGCTGCGGCCGGGGACACCGGACAACTGAAAGTGGCCGGACTCGTCGGCCATCGTGGAGGCCAGAGGTTCCAGGTCGAAGTCGAGCGGGCTCTCGAGAATCTCTTCCAGGCTGACCTCGAAATCGAACAGCGGATAGGGACCGGAGTAGGCCGCCACCCACGCATTCGCCACCGGTTCTCCGCGCTCATCCACCACGGTGCCGTGCAAGCCGTAGGCGCCGACGCCAGTCTTGAGACCGCGCGGGTCGAAGGCCTCTGCCTCCGCCGCGGCGTTCTCGGCGGCGATGCGCTCGATGCTGCCGGGCTGCACCGGCGCTCCGGCGGCCGTGACATCAGGCGAGTCCGGCGTGGTCGGCACGACCGGATCCCCGCCGTTGAAGATCAAATAGGCGAGTGCGGCCAGGACGATCAGGAGGAGAGCCGGGAGGAGCTTGCGTCGCATGGGTCAGACTTCCAGTACGGGCAGAGTTGCGGCTTGTCGCGTGGAGATTCGCGCCGCGATCTGTCCGGCGAGGTTGCGGAAAGCCTCTGCAATCGAGGATTCAGGCTCTGCGATGACCACCGGTACGCCGAGGTCGCCGCTGCGACGAACCTCAGGAGTCAGGGGCAGGCTGCCAAAATAGGGAACTCCGAATGTTTCAGCAGTGCGGAGTCCGCCGCCTTCGCCAAAGACCGGTCCGCTCATGTTTTCGATCACTCCGAGTATCTCGACCTTCACCGCTTTGGCCATGCCAATCGCGCGGCGCACGTCCGTGAGCGAAACTTCCTGCGGCATGGTGACCACGACGACACCTGTCAACGGAACGAGTTGGGCGAGCGAGAGTTGCGCGTCGCCCGTGCCCGGCGGCATGTCCACGATCAAGTAGTCGAGTTCGCCCCACTCGACGTCGCGCAGAAACTGCTCGAGCGCGCGGTGCAGCATGGGGCCGCGCCACATCACCGGCTGACCGTCTTCGATCAGCGAACCCACCGAGATCGTCTTCACGCCGTGCGCGATCAGCGGTTGCATCTTCTTGCCGCTGCCGCCGGGCTTGCCGGTAAGGCCCATCATCACGGGGACGTTGGGTCCGTAGACGTCGGCGTCCAGCAAGCCAACGCGGGCTCCGGTCAGCGAGAGTGCAACCGCGAGATTCACCGCCACGGTGCTCTTGCCGACGCCGCCCTTGCCGCTGGTCACCGCGATCACGTTGCGGACGTCGCCACCGATGATGTTGCCCGGCGGGAGCGAGGAACGCACCTTCGCGGACAACTCGACGGTCACCTGCCGAATGCCGGGCAGCGCCGCCACCGCCGCGCGGGCCTGCTCCTTGAGTTGCTCCTTCACCGGACAGGCTGGTGTGGTCAGTTCCAGCCGGAACTTCACGACCCCGTCGCACGCCGCCAGATCCTGCACGAAACCGAGCGCAACGATGTCGCGATGGAGATCGGGATCTTGGACGACGCGCAAGGCGTCGAGAATCTGTTCTTTGGTCGGGGAACTCATGGCGCCGGGGTCCAGTAGGATGCCGCGCGGGCGGATTCCAACTTGCCGAACCCCAAGGATAAAGCAAAGCGCGCGGTGGTGCTGTTGTCGGGCGGATTGGATTCCGCCACGGTGGCCGCTGAACTGATTCAGGACGGTTGGCGCGTCCACGCGCTCACCGTGGACTACGGCCAGCGGCACGCCGCCGAAATCGCTGCCGCGCGAGAAATCGCGGCCGCGCTGGGTGTGGAGGAGCATCTCGTGCTTCCGGTCGATCTCGCGGCTTTTGGCGGCTCCGCGCTGACCGACGCTTCGATCGCGGTGCCGAAGTCACGGGATCCGCTCGCTCCGGTGGAAGCGAGCATTCCCGTCACCTACGTTCCCGCGCGCAATTTGGTGCTGCTCGCGCTCGCGTGTTCTTTCGCCGAAGCACGCGGCGCCGAAGCGGTGGCCATCGGCGTCAACGCGCTCGACTACAGCGGCTATCCGGATTGCCGTCCCGAGTTCGTGCGCGCCTTCGCGGAAGCGGCGCGGCTGGGCACGCGTTGCGGCGTCGAAGGCGCGCCCTTGCGTCTGCTCACGCCCTTGCAGGAGCTTTCCAAGGCGCAGATTCTTGCGCGCGCGCGCGCGCTCGGCGTGCCGGTGGCGCGTACCGTTTCCTGCTACGACCCGAGCGCGGCTGGAACGGCTTGCGGGCGTTGCGACGCCTGCCGGCTGCGCGCGCGCGCAGAGCGGGAGTTGCTCGGCGAGGCGTAGAATCGCGGGATGGCGACGCCGATCGAGAAGCCCGTTCCTGCGGATGAACTGCGCGCGATGGAGCGCTTGATGCAAGTCATCGACACGCTGCGCTCGCCCGGTGGATGCCCGTGGGACATCAAGCAGAGCGTGGAGAGCCTCGCGCCCCACATCATCGAGGAAGCGCATGAGCTCGCCGACGCCGTCGCGCGCGGCGACGATCGCGCGATTTGTGAAGAACTCGGCGATCTGCTGATGGGAGTGCTGATGGTGGCGCGCGTCGCGCGCGATGGACGCGGCTTCGGCGCGACCGAGGTCGCAGAAGGCATCACCGCCAAATTGATTCGCCGTCACCCGCACGTCTACGGAGAAACGGTGGTGGACGGCGCCGGCGAAGTGTTGCGCAATTGGGAAGACATCAAGCGGGAAGAAAAACGTGAGCGCGGTGAGGACGAATCGGTGCTCTCCGGAGTGCCGCGCTCCTTGCCGGCGCTGACGCGCGCATGGCGGGTCGGCCAAAAGGCTTCTTCGGCAGGCTTCGATTGGCCGGACGCTTCCGGTCCCGCGGAGAAGGTGGAGGAAGAGTGGGCCGAATTGAAACACGCGCAGGCTTCCGGCGATCGCGAAGCGGTCAGCCGCGAGCTCGGCGACCTCCTGTTCGCGGTCGTGAATCTCGCTCGCAAGCTCGAAGTGGAGCCGGAGCTCGCGCTGCGCGGCACCGTGGAACGATTTCAGCAACGTTTTCGCTTCGTCGAGCAGCGGATCGGCAAACCGCTGCGCGAAGCCACGCTTGCGGAGATGGACGCGCTGTGGGACGAGGCCAAGGCGGCCGAGACGGATCCGGCCGGCAAGCTTTCCGGCACTTGACCACCGCGCTCCGCCGCTGCTATTCTCTCCGTCCCATTACGGGGGTGTAGCGCAATTGGTTAGCGTACCAGACTGTCGATCTGGTGGTTGCGGGTTCGAGTCCCGTCACCCTCGCCAAATCAAGAAGGGCGCCGCTTG
>JAQBVK010000077.1 GCA_027623585.1 Planctomycetota bacterium | reverse complement strand
CCAGACGTGAGGCGCGGGCTCGCCGCTCTCCGCGTCGATGCACGCCTCCACGGCAAGCAGATCCTCGGAACTGCGAATGATGCGCTCAGCCGCAAGGAAACCGGCAATCAGATCGCGTTCGCGTCCCGGCGTACGCAACAGCACCGCGAACGCAGAGCCGCGCACGCGCAACTCCAGCGGCTCTTCAGCGGCGACCGGCTCCACGCGCAGCGGCGTGCCGTCGTGCGGCAACGCCAGCATGGGTTGCCAGGGTGCGGTGTCCCCTGGCAGCGCGCGAGACATCAGTCTCTAGCGCAGAAAGGTGGCGTAATCGGCTTCGTCGAAGCCGAGGATCGCCTTCTCGCCACGCGCCAGCAAGGGCCGGCGGATCATGTCCGGGTTCTCACGGAGCAGATCGACAACTTCCTTCTTCGTCTTGAACGCTCGGTTCTCGACGTCGAGGTCCTTGTAGGCCTTCGCCTTCTTGTTGAAGGCGTCCTTGGGATTCAGCGCGTCGACGGCCTTCTCAAGAAGCTTCTTCGCCGGGGGCGAATCTAGGATGTCCACGGTTTCGAAGTGGATCTCCTTCTTCTGAAGATAGGTGACCGCCTTCTCGCAGGATTTACAGTTGGGCTTGACGTAGAGTTTGACCACGCTCGTTCCAGGGCAGGAGTCTCTGGGATGGGCCGTAGCCCTCCACCTCATACGCGTTTAGGCGCCGAGGCTGGACGGAGATTGTACTGAAAATAGGCTCGCTCGGCAAGGTCTGAGCCAACGAATTCGCTCTGTATCGCGCCTACGTCCTTTATTAGAAAAGACTTAGGGGGCTCCTAATCTTTGATGGGCTCGGGCGGACCGAAGGCCTGCAGAATCTTCACCAGATTGGCAGCCAGGGTCGAGCGCGGCACCACCGGAAGGCCCAACTCGATCGCAGACGCCTGCGCCGCGCGTGCTTCCAGGGAGCAGTAGCACACCAGGATGCGGTCGCGCGTGCGCGGATCGGAACGCATGCGCCGCAGCAGATTGAGCACCTCGATTTCCCCCAATTCGAGGTCTACGACGGCACCAAGGGCAGGTTGAGCTGCGATGCGCTCGAAAACGTCCCCTTCCCAAGCCGGCGTGGTGGGCGCCTTGCGCAGCGCACGCAAGACTCCGGCCACCCTCTCCTGGAAGAAGTCCTCGGAGATCAAGACGTGAACGACCGGGAAGCACGGCGCGTCGCCGGAGTGCGCATCGGGAGCCATGTGTGGTTGCCCTATCCCTACAATCGGCAGAGAAATGCCTGCCACTCCTTCCATTTCTTCGGTTCCTGCGGCGTTTCCGGTTCCCGAGCTGCCGCCGGCGCGTCATTTCATGGGCGGAGAGTGGGTTTCGCCCCATTCCGGCAAGACGACGGGCTCGCTCTTCCCCGCCACCGAGGAAGCGCACGCGCAAGTGGCCTCCGGGGACGAGACCGACGTGAATCGCGCGGTGGACGCCGCCGCCGCCGCCTTCGCCGACCCGGCGTGGCGCCGCATGCCGCCTTCCAAGCGGGCGCGCATCCTCTGGAAGATGGCCGAACTGGTGGATCAGAACCGCGCGAACATCGCGCTCTGCGAGACCTACGACACCGGCAAGACCATCTTCGACAGTTCGAAGATCGAGATCCCGATGGTGGCGGAAATCTTTCGTCATTACGCGGGCTGGGTGACCAAGATCGAAGGCGGCGTGGTGCCGCTGCCGGGCGATTCGCTGGGCCTACGTCTGCGCGAGCCGGTCGGCGTGTGCGGCATGATCACGCCGTGGAACTTCCCGCTGCTGCTGGCCTCGTGGAAGATTGCGCCGGCGCTGGCCTGCGGCAACACCATCGTGTTGAAGCCGAGCGAGCAGACCTCGCTGAGCGCGCTGTGGCTGGCGAAGTTGGGCGCCGAGGCGGGACTGCCGGCCGGCGTCTTCAACGTGGTGACGGGTAGCGGCTCCAAAGTGGGCATGGCGCTGGTGCGGCATCCGAAGGTGGACAAGATTTCCTTCACCGGCAGCACCGAGGTCGGCAAACTGATCCAGAAGGAAGCGGCGGCCAGCGTGAAGCGCGTGACCCTGGAATTGGGAGGCAAATCCCCCAACGTGGTCTTTGCCGACGCCGATCTGAAGGCCGCAGTGCGCGGCGCCGCAACCGGCATCTTCTACAACAAGGGCGAGGTCTGCGCGGCGGGATCGCGCGTGCTGGTGCAGCGCGAGGTCTACGACGATTTCGTCCAGGGTCTGGTAGCGATGGCGGGCAAGACCACGGTCGGCCATCCGCTGGCCGAGGGCGTGCGCATGGGCCCGGTCTGCAACGCCGCGCAGTACGAGAGCGTGCTCGAGTGGTTCGAGAAGGGCAAGGCGAACGGCGCGCGCCTGGTGGCCGGCGGCAAGTCGCTTCGCGACGAGGTCGGCGGCGGCAAGGGCTGGTACGTGGCGCCGACGATCTTCGCCGACGTGGATCCGGCTGCGCCGATCGCGCAGGAAGAGATCTTCGGCCCGGTGCTGGCGGTGACGCCCTTCGACACCATGGAAGACGCGCTGCGCATCGCCAACGGCACGCGCTACGGCTTGGCGGCGGGCGTGTGGACGCGCGACGTAGGCCGCGCGCTGACGATGGCGCGCGAGTTGCGCGCCGGCACGGTGTGGGTGAATACCTACAACCTCTACGATCCGAGCCTGTCCTTCGGCGGCTTCAAGGAGTCCGGCTTCGGCCGCGATCTCGGCGCCGACGCGATTGCTTCCTACACCGAGTCGAAGTCGGTGTGGGTGAATCTGGGCTAGCCGTGAAGACGATCGACGAGATCCCGCGCGGCGTGGACGTGGTGGACGTTTTTCGTTCCCCAGAACGCCTGCCGGCCATCGTGCAGGAAGCAGTCGCCGCCGGCGCGAAGGTGGTGTGGATGCAACCCGGCGCCGAGAACGAGGAAGCGGCGGAAGCGGCCCGGATCGCCGGCCTTACCGCGATCGTGGGGCCGTGCATGTACGCGGAGCATCGGCGGTTAACGGGCGCGGCGTGACGGGATCAGGCGGCACGCTGTTTGCACGGAGCGCACCATGGCCTCCTCACTCAGCGGCGTCCTCTGCTGGACGCTCCTCTCCGGCTTTTGCGCGACGAGCGCCATCGCTCAATCCACCACGCGCGTGAGCGTGAGTTCCGCCGGCGTGGAGTCTGACTCCTACTCCAGTGGTGCTTCCCTGTCCGCGGACGGGCGCTTCGTGGTCTTCGACAGCGTCGCCGACGACATCTCCCCGGGTGACTTCAACGCTTCCTCCGACGTCTTCGTCCACGATCGCGCCACGCGCGTCACGACGCGCGTCAGTCTGGACAGTCTCGGACTCGAGGGCGACCGCGCGAGTTGGCTGCCGGTGATCTCCTCCTGCGGTCGCTTCGTCGCCTACAAGAGCGACGCGCGCAATCTGGTACCCGGCGACAACAACGACGCGCTCGACGTTTTCGTCCACGATCGCCTCACGCGCACAGTGGAGCGCGCCAGCGTCGGCGCGGGCGGCGTCGAGGCGATCGGACGCAGCAACGACTGCGCGATCTCCGGCGACGGGCGCCTCGTCGCGTTCACGAGTTTTGCCGCCAACCTGATCGTGGGCGACACCAACGGCGTGCCCGACGTGTTCGTGCGCGATCGCGGCGCCGCGGCCGCCGCCACGGATTCCACGATCCTGCTCGCCGGAGCGATTCCCGCGCGCGTCGGATTCCCGATTGCCCTGAGTTGGTACGCCGCGCCGCCGCTCTCTGCGTGGTGGTTGCTGCGTTCGAACAACCGCAACGGACTGGTTTTCAACGGACACGCCTTCGATCTCGGCGCACCAGCCATGGTCCTCGCGCTCGGCGTGCACGGTCCGCGCGGCTCCGCGTCGTGGACCAGCGGCCCGCTCCCGCCCACCGCCGCCGGCGCCACGGTCTTCTTCGAAGTCGCTGCCCGCGACGCGCTCGGCCGCCTCCACGACAGCAACGCGCTCGAGCGCGTCGTCAACTAACGCACGAAGTCCGGCTCGGGGCAGTCTGGAATCATTCCCGCTTTCTTCGCGCGGCTCAGGAACAGACGCACCGCTTCGCGTCCGTCATCGCCGTAGTCGAGGGTGCGCGCGTTGACGTACATGCCGATGAACTCGTCGGCTTGCGCCAGGGTGAGACCGCGGCCGAAGCCGAGCGCGTAGGCCACCGCCTCTTCGCGGTGCTCCAGGCCTTCGCGGATCGAGGCCTGCAGCAGGCGCGAGACTTCCGGCACAGTCTCGCCGAGATCGCGCCGCACGCAGTTGCCGCCGAGCGGCAGCGGCAGTCCACCGGTCTCCTTCTTCCACCAAGCGCCGAGGTCTTCGAGCAACACCAGGCCTTGCTCCTGGAAGGTGAGTTGCCCTTCGTGGATCAGCAGACCCGCGTCGTACTCACCGCGCGCCACCGCCTCGGGGATCTGATCGAACGCGACCAGACCGAAGTCGTAGGCGCCGATGCGCATCTGCGCCGCCAAATGCGCGCTGGTCCACTCGCCGGGAATCGCCAGCCGCTTGCCGCCTCCCCTCGCGAGCGACTCTAGCGCAAACTCCTCGCGCGCCACGATGCGCGGCCCGTAGCCCTCGCCCATGCTCGCGCCATGATTCAACAGCGCGTACTTGCCGCCGACGTGCGCCCAAGCATGAATGCTGACGGCGGTGATCTCGTACTCGCCCTGCAGCGCGCGGCGGTTCAGCGTCTCGATGTCCTCGAGCCGGTGCTCGAAGCGCAAGGCGCCGGTGTCGAGACGATCCGTCGCCAAGGCCCAATGCATGAAAGCATCGTCCGGATCCGGGCTGTGGCCCAAGATCAAAGTGCGCGTCGCGGCGGCGGTTTCCACGCTGCCATTCTAGGCAGGCGGCGCCGGATTCAGGATCGCAGCAGAAAGCGCTCGATGCCTTCGCGGAACTCGCCGAGTCCGAAGCGCCCGTCGCAAAGCGCGCGATGCACCAATTCCTCGAGCGCCGCCGGCGTCAGCGCGTTCACTTCGCGCAACGGCGGATAGGAAAGAAAGAGCGCCAGCGAGAGCCGGCGGTCGTCTTCACTCTTGACGTGCGCGCCGATCCCGGCCATCGGCCACGGCGCGCTTTCGAAGGGTAGCGAGCAGGCGAGCAACTCGTAGAGCAGAATGCCGAGCGCCTGCGTGTCGCCCTTCGCATCCCAACGCAGAAAAGGGTTGTAGCAGGGCGTCGTGACCACGCGATCCTCGCGGCACGATTCCGGCACCGGATCGATCAAGAAGATGCGCTCGTCTTCCGTGACCATCACGTTCTCCGGTTTGAGATCGCCGTGGCACTGCCAACCGCGCGCGGTCAGGGCTTCGAGGGTCTCGGCGATGCGGCCGAGCCATGCGAGCTTCACGCCTTCGAGCGAACGGATGCGCTCGCGCAATGTGACGCCTTGCACCGGCTCCATCACGATCACCGGCCGCCCTTCCGGCCGAATCAGGTCGTAGAAACGCGGGGTGCCGCGGCCGTCCGCCTTGGCGAGGAGTTCGGCCTCGTGCTCGATCAACTCGTCCACTTCGCTCGCACCGAGCACCTCAGCGCGCGCGCCTCGTTCTGGATCGAGGAAGAGCGCCTCGGCCGGCGCTTCATCGGGACTCAGCGCGCTCGGATCGCGCGTGAAGGTGATCTCTTCGAAGCGCGGCAGAAAGGAGCCGCCGCCCTGCACGTCGCCGACCTTCAGCGCGACCTGACGGCCGCACGGGTCCTCGGCGAGATGCACCTGGGCGAAGGCACCGCGTCCGAGGAAGCCGGTGATTTGATAGGCGCCCACGCGCTGTCCAGTGTGAATTTGCAACATGGGCTCAAGGGTCCGGCTTCTATCGGCTGCAGGAGCACCCTCCTTGAGCGATTCCGCGCCGGAGCTGAGCCCGCCGATGCCCTAGAATTCCGGGTTCATGCGCACTTCCGTACTGCCCGCCCTCGACCCCGTCGCGCGCGAACGCTTCCGCGAGGCCGGACGGATCGCCGCGCAGGCGCGCCTGCTCGCGATTTCGCGCATCCTGCCGGGCGCCAAGCTCGAGAGCGTGATGCTGGAGGTCGAGGACTTCATCCGCGCGCAGGGCGGCGAGATGGCGTTCCCGGCGCAAACCAGCCGCAACCACATCGCCGCGCACTACTGCCCGCGGCCCGGCGACCCCATGGTGTACGAGGCCGAAGACGTGGTGAAGGTGGACATCGGCGTGCACGTGGATGGCTACGTCGCCGACAACGCGCAGAGCAAGTACCTCGGCGAGGATCCGCGGCTGCACCGCATGGTCGAGGCGAGCGCCGCCGGCCTGCGCGCGGCGATTCAAACTGCCGGCCCCGGCGTGATGATCCGCACCATCAGCGCCGCGATCGAAGCCGCGATCACCGCGCACGGCTTCAGGCCGGTGTGGAATCTCACCGGCCACGGCGTCGGACGCTGGACGGTGCACTGCGCGCCTTCGGTGCCGGCCTCTCCGGAATCTCGTCAGAAGGACGTGCTAGTGCCCGGCATGGTGATCGCCATCGAACCTTTCGCGACCGACGGCGGCGGCGAGGTGCACGAAACCGGTCGCAGCGAGATCTTCATGCTGGAACGTGAGCCGCGCAAGCTGAAGGACGTCGATCCTGAGGTCTGGGCAGCCATTCAAGCGATGAATGGTTTGCCCTTCGCGCGCCGCACTTTCGGCGCGCTGCCGGCGGCGGCGGTGGACGGCACGCTCGGGCGGCTGCGGCGGATTGGCTGCCTCGCGGAGTTCCCGCCGCTCGCCGATCCGGATCTCAGCGCCCGCGTCGCGCAGACCGAGCACACCCTCCTCGTGACCGAGGACGGGATCGAAGTCATCACCGCCGACTGCTAGCGCGGCGCTTCGGCGCGCGCAGCTTCGATGCGGCGCTCGGCGTAGCGATCCGCGGCGCGCGCGGTCGAAATGCCTTCCTCGCGGCTGATTGCGAAGATTTCGGCCAAGGTCTTGCGGATCATCTCGGCCATGCGCATCGAGCGCGGCTCGTCGTAGCCCTTCGGATCGAGTTCGCAATAGACGTTGATCAGGCCGGCGGCGTTCACCACGTAGTCCGGCGCGTACACGATGCCGCGCGCGCGCAGCGCGTCGCCGTGGCGATCTTCGAGCAACTGGTTGTTCGCGGCGCCCACCACCGCGCGGCAGCTCAAATCCGGAATGGTTTCGTCATTCAGGGAACCGCCGAGCGCGCACGGCGCGTAGACGTCGCACTCCACCGAGTGAATCTCGGTCGGACTCACGACGCGGCCGCCGGTCGCAGCGGCGACGCGAAGCGCCGATTCCTGGCGAATGTCGGCGACGATGACCTTGCCGCCGTGCTTGGCGATCAAGCCTCCGTAGACCGAGCCCACCGAGCCCGCGCCCTCGATCGCGACGGTCTTCCCCGCCACGTCGGGAGAGCCGAAGACTTCGGTGAGCGTCGCCTGCAGTCCGAGGAAGCAGCCCCACGCGGTCTTCGGCGAGGGGTTGCCCGACTTTCCTGCCAGTCCGGCGACGTGGCTGGTCTTCTTCGCGACGGGCGCCATGTCCTCGACCTTGGTGTTGACGTCCTCGGCCGTGATGTAGGTGCCGCCGAAACTCTCGACGAACTCACCCATCGCTTCGAACATCGCCGGAGTCTTGTCTTCGGGCTTGCCGATGATCACCGACTTGCCGCCGCCGAGATTGAGTCCCGCGCAGGCCGCCTTGTAGGTCATCCCGCGAGCAAGCCGTAACACGTCGGTCTTGGCTTCGTCTAAGGATGAGTACGGCCACAAGCGCATTCCTCCCAACGCCCTGGACGATCCGTCCGCCTGCTTGCCGAGCACCGTGCTGTGCACGGCGATCAGGGCGTGCAGACCTCGGGAAGGATCCACGGCGCGGCGCACGCGCTCGTAACCCGCGACGGAAATGTCCGTGATCTCGAGCATGGGAGGGGCCGGCAAGAAGGGGCCGCGAAGGCGGTCGCGCAAGTGCCAGCCCGCTATTATCGCTTCGCGCCCGCAGCGTGGCGAATCCCGCATGATCGCCTCGACGGATCCCGTCTTCTGCGCGTTCTGGACCACCGGGCCGGATCCTGCGCGAGACGGAGTCTTTTTCTCCGAAGCCGCCGGATTCCCCGCCGAAGAGGGACGGCGCGATCTCTTCGCACCGCTCTGGACTTCGCCCTTCGAGGGCGGCAAGCCTCCGCGCCACGCGCCGCGGCGGCTCGCGGATCTCGGACTCCACGGCGAACGCTTGCGCGCGCTGCCGCATTGGCGTGACGCCGTCGCTTCCGCTTGGGGAGAACTCGAAGCGCGGCCGGTGGTGTTGCCGCGCGGTCGCGCGGAGTTCTTGGCGCGCTGGGCTCTACTCTGTCCCGATCGTCAGCCGCCGGCGGTCGTGGACCTCGAAGGCCTCGCCGCGTTCTTGCATCCCCAGCGCGGCGGCGGCTCCTTCGCAGAGCTGTTCGCGCGCTGGTGCGGCCGCCCGCCCGAGACTGAAGGATCGGCGGCCGAGACCCGGCGGCTCTGTGAAGCCTTGGTGCGCGCGCACTTCGAGCGGCAGGCCCCGTTGCGCTTGCTGTTCGCGCGCGGCTTCGAAGACCTGCAAACCGACGCCGGCACGGAGGAAGCCGGCGCCTGGGAGTGGTTGCAGTTGTTCCGGCGGCTGCTCGACCACCCTTCGCGTTACGCCGGCGGCGAGGACCAAGACTTGTTCTTCTCGGCTCCGCAGGACGGCGCCTTCGAGGCGGACCTCGAGATCGCCCCCTTGGATCCCGACCGCGTGCTGAAACAATTGCAGCCGCGCTTCGCCGAGGACTACCAGCGCGATTTCGCGCACGCGGAGAAGGTGCCGATCCGCGTAGAGACGCCGGGCGAGCCGCTGCCCGACTCGCGCGCGATTCTCGCGCGCTACTTCGATCTGTTGCCGCGGCAATTCGCCGGCGCGGGGGAAGATCCGCAGGAACGCCCTTCGCAGCGCGCGCTCGGTGAAGCGGTGGCGAACGCCTTCGACGAAGGCAAGTTACTGCTCGCCGACGCGCCGACCGGCACCGGCAAGACGCTTGCGTACCTCGGGCCGTTGTTGTTGTGGTGCGCGCAATCCGGCGCGCGCGGCGCCCTCTCCACTTACACGCGCGCGCTGCAAGAGCAGGCTTACTTCCGTGAGTTGCCGCGCGCGCTCGCTTTGTTGCGTGAAGCCGGATTGCCGCCGGAACGCGTGCCGCGCGTAGCGCTCCTCAAGGGCCGCAACAATCACCTCTGCGGCCGCGCGCTCGCCGACCTCGCTCCCGAGCCGGGCGCGGCCTCGCTGATTGCGCGCGCCACCTGGTTGCGCCTGGTGCTGTTCTGGAGCGAAGACCACGCCGCCGAC
>JAQBVK010000076.1 GCA_027623585.1 Planctomycetota bacterium | reverse complement strand
CGAGCTCTTGCCGGCGCCGCCGGTGCCGGTGATGCCGAGCACCGGAGCCGGCTGCTCACCGAGCATGCCTTGCAACTCGTCGCGTAGTTGCGCCAAGCGCGCTTCGTCGCCCGCAGCGTGCGCGTCTTCGAGCAGGGTGATCGTGCGCGCGACGGCGTGGGGGCGACGCTGCGCGAAGCCTTCCGGAATCGGCGCGCTCGCCGCTGCAGGAGCGAAATCCGCGCGCGTGAGCAGATCGCGAATCATGCCGACCAAGCCCATCAGGCGGCCGTCCTCGACCGAGAAGATCTTTTCGACGCCGCGCGCCTGCAGCTCCGTGATCTCGGCGTCGGTGATGGTGCCGCCGCCGCCGCCGAAGACCAGGATGTGGTCGCAATTACGCTCACGCAGCAACTCGACCATGTACGTGAAGTATTCGACGTGGCCGCCCTGATAGGAGGAGACCGCGATCGCCTGCGCGTCTTCCTGGATCGCAGCGTCCACGATCTCTTCGACGGAGCGGTTGTGGCCCAGATGGATCACCTCGGCGCCTTCCTGTTGAAGCACGCGCCGCATCACGTGGATCGCGGCGTCATGTCCGTCGAACAGCGAGGCGGCAGTGACGACACGCACCTTGTGGCGGGTAGCGAAGGCCGTGGTCGCGGTGGGTTGGGCAGCGGCGGTGGTGGGGGAGGCCATGGCGTTCAGGAGGCGCGCTTCGAGCGGATGCGATCGCGGTAGGAAGTGAGGTCCGAGCGCAGGGTCTTCAGTTCGGAGAGACGTTCGTCCACTTGGAGCAGGCGCGTTTCGAGCAGCGGCAGCAAGCGGTCCAGCATCGCCGGAGTGCGGCCGCGGGCGAAGGCGTCGTTCAAGGCTCCGATCTCTTCCAAGGTCATGCCGAGTTGCTTCAGTCGCGCGATGAAGCGGAGCCGCTCGAGCGCGTCCGCGCCGTAGCGGCGGCGGCCGCCGGGACCGCGCGCCTCGACGTCGAGCAAGCCGAGCTCCCCGTAATAGCGAATGGTGCGCGCGGAGACGCCCGCGGCAGCAGCGAGCTCGGCGATGTCGAAGACGCGCTCAGGAACGGAGGTCGGCACATCTCCATCATCGGCCGAACGCCAGTTCTCGTCAACTGGCAAGCAGGGGCAGATCGACGCTTGCGAGTTTCCAGGAAACCGAATAAACTATGCGGATGCTGATCAGCGCCATCCTTTCTCTCGCCCTGGCGGCCGCACCGGCCCCGCAGGCTCCGGCCGTCGCCGACGACTTCAACGATGGCGTGCTCGGATCGCAGTGGACCGCAATGTTCGATCCGCTCCAATTCTGGACCGTGTACGAAGGCCTTGGCTACTTCAACTTCGAAGGCCTGACCGCGCCGTTCGGCGCCAACCAGGAACAATTCATCATCGAAGCCGGGCTCGGTTCGCCGATCGCCGGCGCCTTCGAGTTGAACTTCCGCTTGGTCTGGGAAGAAATTTCTTCACTCCCGCCGGGTTCCGGCGTCACGCTGACGCACGTCGTGTTCCTCGACTCCGGTCTCGGCGAAATTGCGCGCGTCGGCTACGAGGACGTCGATGAGTTCGGCGGCGGCGCGCTGGTCTTCACTTCGCCGCACGGCAGCGCATCGGTCCCGCAAGCTGCGGCCGGCGACGCCACCGTGACGGTCTTACGCGACGGCTCGGGCCAGCTCACCTTCAGCGCGGTGGGCAGCGGCGGCAGCGCCAGCGGCGGCTTCGGTCTTGCCGCGGCCCCGGTTGCCTTCCTGCGCCTGCAGGTTGAACACTCCACGCTATGCGGTCCTTGCGGGCCCTTCCTCGAGCCGACGCGTTTCGATTGGGTCGAGTTCGGCGCGCCCAGCGGTCCGATCCTCTCGAAGAGCGGCTCCTGCCCGGGCCCGATCACGCTCGACGTGAACGGAGCTACCGCGAACGGCAGCGTCGTGATCCTCTACGGCACGGCCGGCTCAACCACCAAGCCGACCGGCTTCTGCGCGGGCACCACCGTCGCGATCTCGAATCCGCAAGTCGGCGCCACGCTGAACGCGAACGGATCCGGCACCGCATCGCTGACCGTCAATCTGCCCGCCGGCGCCTGCGGCCGCACGGTGCAGGGCGTCGACGTCGGCACTTGCACGCCGACCAACGCGATCGTTCTCTAGAATTTCGATTCAAGCGGCCGGCACGCCCTTGCGAGGGCAGTAGTCGGCCAACGCGCAGACCTCGCACCGTGCCTTACGCGCGGTGCAGGTTGCGCGCCCATGATCGATCCACGCATGCGATAGGAAGATCCAGTCCTCCTGCGCGAAAGCGGACATCAGATCGCGCTCCACCTTGACCGGATCGCTGTGCCGGCTGAAACCCATGCGCCGCGCGATGCGGCCGACGTGGGTGTCGACGACCACGCCTACCGATTCGCCATAGGCGCTGCCGAGCACGCAGTTCGCGGTCTTGCGCGCGACCCCCGGTAGGGCGAGCAATTCTTCCATCGTGTCCGGCACGCGACCGCCGTGTCGCTCCATGATTGCGCGCGCGGCGCCGAGGAGATTCTTCGCCTTGTTCCGGTAGAAACCGGTTGAGCGGATCAGCTCTTCCAACTCTTCCGGGCGCGCCTCGCTCATCGCGCGAGCGTCCGGAAAGCGTTGGAACAGCGCCGGCGTGACCAAGTTGACGCGCGCGTCGGTGCATTGCGCGGAGAGGATCGTTGCCACCAGCAAGCGGAACGGATCTTCCGCTCGCAGCGAGGTGCGCGCTGCAGGGAAGAGCGTGCGCAATCCACTCATCACCGCGCGCGCGCGCGTGCGCCGCGCCGTCAGGGACTCACGCGCCGGGATCGCCGCCATGCGGCTATCCTAAGTCGGTGACTGAAGCGCAGAGCATGCATTGGCTCGTGCGCCTCTCGGTGCGAAGCGGACTCGAAGACGAGTTGCTGGCGCTCGCGGAACGCGCTGGATTCGGCACCGGCGCCGGCCTGCGCGAGTACCCGCACGGACTCTTGGCGGACGAAGCGGAGGAGTCTCTGCCGGAGACCCGCGTCCACCTCTGGGTGCCGTCGGCAGACCTCGCAGCACTCGAAGGCTGGCTCACAGAGCTCTGCTCAGCTTGGTCCGTCGACGCCACGGCGATCCGGATCTTGGATCAGCAACCCGCCGATCTGAGCGTGGATCCCGAAAGGCTCTGGCAGTCGCAGTGGCGCCCATTCCGATGTGCGGGTTTCACAGTGCGCGCGAATTTTCATGACGCGACCCTGTTGCCGGCCAAGGCGGGGGACCTGCCCCTGATTCTGGTGCCCGGCTCCGCCTTCGGCACCGGAGGCCATCCGACCACGCGGATGGCGCTGCGCGCGGTGCGCCGCATCCACTCGGAGGCCGTGCCCGGGCCCTGGCTCGACGTGGGCACCGGCTCGGGAATCCTGGCCGTTGCCGCCGCGCTCCTCGGCGAGACCTCCGTGTTTGGCATGGATCCTGACCCCCACAGCGCCGAGCAGGCGTTGGCGATGGCCGCCCTCAACGGAGTCGGAAGTCGGGTAAGCGCTTGGCGGGGCCGCCTGGATTCGACGCGCGGGCGCTTCGCGGCCGTCGTGGCCAACCTGTTCGCAGACCTGCTGCAGGACGTCGCCGCGGATCTCGCGGAGCGCTTGGAGCCCGGGGGTCTGCTCTATGCGGGGGGCATCGTGGATCGAAAATGGGAGGCCACTCAGGCGCGCTTCACCGCCGCCGGGCTGCAGTTCGTGGACCTTGCCTCGCGCGGTCGTTGGCGCGGTGCGCTGTGGCAGCGGCCGGTGGCGGCACGAATAGGAAATCGCTCATAAAAAATATTCTCACATTATTCTTCATTATTCCATGAGATCCGCCGATGGAATCCTTGCTGCGCATGGGTTTTTGGCCGAAGCCGCAGGGGATGGCGGCCCGGCTGTGTAGCAAGGGGAAAGGAAGCCAGCGGTTCACAAGACCGCTGGTTTTTTCTTATCCCACCCCTTCGATGCTCAGTCGAGCGGCGCGGCATCCGGCGCCTTGCCGGGATCGAAGCTCAGCGCGGCGCTATTGAGGCAGTAGCGCAAACCGGTCGGCAACGGGCCGTCGTCGAAGACGTGCCCGAGGTGCCCGCTGCAGCGCGCGCAGCGCACCTCGGTGCGCACCGTGAAGAAGCCGCGGTCCTCGTGCTCGGTGACGTGCTTCGGCTCCACCGGCTGCCAGTAGCTCGGCCAACCGGTCCCGGAGTCGAACTTCGTCTCCGAGGAGAAGAGGGGCAGATCACAGCCGGCGCAGGTGTAGAGGCCGGCGCGATGCTCTTCCCACAGGCTGCCGGTGTAGGCGCGCTCCGTAGCGGCTTCTCGCAAGATCCGGTAGGACGCGGGCGCGAGGCGCAGCTTCCACTCCTCATCCGAGAGCGTCAGTTTCTCGATCTGAGCCTCCTCGCTCCGCGATTCTGCAGCGTCGGGGAGGCTCGCCTCTGCAGGAGGTGTGCTCGCCGGCGAATCGGTGGAGCAACTAAGCGTTCCCAAGAGCAAGAGGGCGATGATCGAACGCATCGGAGCAAGGTAACGCTTACTGCAGGCGTCGTGACGGCAGAACTCGGATGAATCTACGATGCCGTGGTGGACACACGCTTGAACGATCTGGTGCTGATTCAATACGGCGGTTGGGTGCGCGGAGCCACGATGTCCCCGCCCTGCGGAAAGATCCACATGGCGTTGCGGTTCAAAGGCTTGCGCTGCCGCGTTCAGAACGTGCACTCGCCCTTCCAAGCACGCCGCGCGAGTCCGCGTGGGCGCGTGCCGGTGCTGATCGTCGGCGGGCGCGTGGTCGAAGACAGCGCTGAAATCTTGGCCGCCCTCGACGCGCTGCAGCCAGATCCGCCGCTGCTTCCGCCGGCGCCGGAGTTGCGCGCGCGTGCGCGTGTAATTGAAGATTGGGCTGATGAAGTGCTGTACTTCTTGGCGGTGTGGTTCCGTTATGGCCATGAGGAGAACTTCCGACGCGTAGTGCGCAAGCTGTTTGAGCGATCTCCATGGTTCGTGAAACTGCTCGGCCCGGTCTTGGTGCGGCGCATGATGCGCCGCCGCCTGAGTTGCCAAGGAACCGGTGACAAGCAGGCGACGGCGATTGAGAGTGAGTTCTGCAGCGCGCTGGATGCCATCCAGTCCTTGCTCGGCGAGCAAGCCTTTTTGCTCGGCGCGCGCCTCAGCAGCGCCGACCTGGCCGTCGCCGCTCTACTCGATCAGGTTGACCTCCCCGAAGTCACCCCTTGGCCGGCAGCGAGAATCCAGGAGCGCGCCCTGCTGATGGCCTGGCGCGGGCGGGTGCGTGCCCTCTGTGGCAACGCAGCGGCGGGCGACGCGCTGCTCCCGCCCGCAGCCGCCTAGGCTCCCGGCCGGGCGCACGCGCATTGTGTGGTAGGCTTACAACTTCATGATCCTCAGTCTCCTCACCGTGGCTTCTCTCGCTGTCACCGCTCCGGCTCAACAGCCGATCGACACCGAACTCGTGGCCAGCCTCAATGCGCCGGTGTTCGTATGCGCAGCTCCGGGCGACGATGCTTCACGCATCTTCATCGTCACTCAGTTCGGCAGGATTCGGATCGTGAAAAACGGCGTCTTGTTGCCCACCCCTTACCTGGACATCAACAGCAAGTTGACTTTCAGCGGTGAGCGCGGGTTGCTCGGCATGGCTTTTCACCCGGATTACGAGCAGAACGGATACTTCTTCGTGAACTACTCGGACAACACCGGTGGGGACACGGTGATCGAGCGCTATCAGGTGGATCCGAACGACGCCGACCTCGCGATGCCGGCTTCAGCGTTCACCATTATCGAGATCGATCAGCCGTACTCGAACCACAACGGCGGTTGGACCGAGTTCGGACCGGACGGCTATCTCTACGTCGCCATGGGCGACGGCGGCTCCGGCGGAGATCCGGGCAACCGCGCGCAGAGCGGCAGCAGCCTGCTCGGCAAGATGCTGCGGCTCGACGTGGACAACCCAGCGGGCGGTTTGAACTACGGCATTCCGCCCTCCAATCCTTTCGTCGGCGATCCGAACTTCCTCGACGAGATCTGGTCCTACGGATTGCGCAATCCGTGGCGCTGCGACTTCGACCCGCTCACGGATGATCTGTGGATTGCGGACGTCGGACAGAGCGCCTGGGAAGAGATCAACTTCGAGCCGGCCGGACAAGGCGGCCGCAACTACGGCTGGAGGATCATGGAGGGGAATCACTGCTACAACCCCTCTTCCGGCTGCAACATGAACGGCTTGGTGCTCCCGATTTACGAGTACTCGCATAGCAGCGGGCGTTGTTCGGTCACCGGCGGCGTGCTGTTCCGCGGCCGCAGCATGGCCAACATGCACGGGCGCTACTTCTTCTCGGATTACTGCGGCGGCCAGACCTACTCGATTCGTCAAGTGGGCGGCGTGCAGACCGATTTTACCGATCACACCGCCGACCTCAACGGCATCGGCAGCATCATCGGCTGGGGTGAAGACGCCGATGCAGAGGCCTACGTTTGCAGCACCAATGCCGTCTACCGCGTGGTGCCGTCTGGACTACGCCTGCGGCTTCCGCACTTGACGGCCGGCTCGGCGACTACCGCAACCGTGACCGGCGGCGCGTTGAACTCGACCTGCGGCATCTTCTTCAGTCCGACGGGCCTCGGCGCAACGACAGTGCCGGCGGCCGGGGTCACGCTCGACTTGGCCTCAGCGCGACTGATTGCAACAAGCACCACTGACGGTGCTGGATCTGCGGCGTTCAGCGGCACGATCCCTGCCAACCTGCAGGATCGCACCATCTGGGTGCAAGCAGCGCAATTGGGCAGCAAGTCGAACGTTTTCATCGAAACGGTTGACTGAGCGAAAATGAGTTACTCTGCCGGGAGGTGTTTCTTCCGGCCCTCTTCGTCGGTCTTGTTGCCTACGCCGCGCCTCAGCGCCCGGTGAAGGCCGAGTTGTTCGTCGCAGGACTGAATTCGCCGTTGTTCGTGTGTTCAGCGCCCGGCGATGACGCTTCACGGGTCTTCGTGTCGACCAAGGGGGGCCAAATCGTCCTGGTCGTGGACGGAACGCCGCGCGCGGTGCCGTTCATCGATCTCTCCGCACGCCTCGCGGCGAGCGGCGAAGGCGGTCTGCTCGGGATGTGCTTCCACCCGAACTTCGCCGTCAACCGCTTTTTCTTCGTCAACTACACCAACCGCGTCGGCGACACGGTGATCGAACGCTACGAAGCGGATCCGCTGAATCCGGACCTCGCGCTGCTGAGTTCGGCGCGCGGCATCCTCCACGTTGCGCAACCCTTCACCAACCACAACGGCGGCTGGATCGGGTTCGGGCCCGATGGCTATCTGTACGTGCCACTCGGTGACGGCGGTTCGGTCGGCGACCCCGGCAACCGCGCTCAGAACGGGCAAGAGTTGCTCGGCAAAATCCTGCGACTCGACATTGACGCCGGCTCGCCCTACACGATTCCGCCGAGCAATCCCTTCGTGGGAGATCCCAACGTGCGCGACGAGATCTGGGCGATCGGCATGCGCAATCCTTGGCGCTGCGATTTCGACCCGCTGACGGGCGACTTGTGGATCGGCGACGTCGGCCAAACCCAGTGGGAGTCGGTGGATTTCATTCCCGCCGAGCAAGGCGGCCGGAACCTGGGTTGGCGGATCATGGAGGGCTCGCACTGCTACGACCCGCCGACCGGGTGCAACAGTACGGGGCTGAGTCAACCGGTGTACGAGTACGCGCACGGCGGAAATCCATACCGCTGCTCGATCATCGGCGGCATCGTGTACCGCGGCCGCGACATGGCCACCATGCATGGCCGTTACTTCTTCTCGGACTATTGCAGCGGGGAGACCTGGTCGATGCGCAGATACGGCGCGACGATCATCGACTTCGCCGACCACAGCGGAGAGCTCCCCTTCAATACGATCGTCTCGATGGGAGAGGATGCGGACGGCGAGGCCTATGTCTGCGCGGACTTCGACGTCTACAAATTGGTGCCGGCAGGCTTGCGTCTGCAAGTGCCTCGCTTGTCCGCGGGCAATTCATTCGCATCCAAAATCAGCGGCGGCATCCCGTACGCCACGAGTGCGCTGTTCTTCAGTCGCGAGGGCCTGCGCCGCCGGTTGGAGACCGGCGGCAATTTGTTGCTCGGCATCTCCGCGCCCATCTTGATCGGCGTCCGTACCACCGACGGCGCGGGGACGGCGGTGTTCTCCTCGACCGTTCCGCTCAGCCTCCAGAACCGCCTGATCTGGGTGCAGGCGGCTCAATTCGGCCTCAATTCGAACGTGGTCGTGACCGGCGTCGAGTGAGCGCTGACACACGCGGGTCCCGGCGCGAGGATGCCGGAGAACGGGAGTGCAGACTAAAAGGGAAGGATTCTCGGCCGGGATCGCCGATCCCTGTTACCCTGGCAGGGTCATGTGCGCAGGTCCCCTCTCTGCCGCCTGCGGTCTGCTGACCATTCTCGCCGCACCGCTCAGCGCCCAGCAGTCCATCGGAACCGAGTTCGTCGTCGGTGGACTCTCGAAGCCCAACCTAGTGACGCATGCTCCCGGAGACGATGCGTCGCGATTGTTCATCGTCACCCAGCCCGGACAAATCCGGCTCTACAGCGGAGGCGCGCTGCTGCCGACTCCGTTCATCGACCTGAGCGCGCAACTCGTCTACGGCGGCGAGCAGGGCTTGCTCGGACTCGCGTTCCATCCCCACTACGAGACGAACGGCTTCTTCTTCGTCAACTACACCGAAGCCTCCAGCGGCGACACCGTGATCGAGCGCTTCCAGGTGGATCCGAACAACGCCGACGTCGCGATGGCGGGCTCCGGTCTGGTGATCCTCCAGATTGATCAGCCCTATACCAATCACAACGGCGGGTGGATCGACTTCGGTCCGGACGGCTACCTCTACGTCGCCATGGGCGACGGAGGCTCCGGCGGCGATCCGGGCAACCGCGCGCAAAGCGGCAGTAGCCTGCTCGGCAAAATGCTGCGGCTCGACGTGGACAAGCCTGCGGGCGGTT
Source organism: Planctomycetota bacterium (assembly GCA_027623585.1). Lineage (GTDB taxonomy): Bacteria > Planctomycetota > UBA1135 > UBA1135 > UBA1135 > JAQBVK01. Next base: position 375 of record JAQBVK010000076.1, on the reverse strand, counting down.
TGAACTACGGCATTCCTCCTTCCAATCCTTTCGTCGGCGATCCGAATTTCCTCGACGAGATCTGGTCCTATGGATTGCGCAATCCTTGGCGGTGCGACTTCGACTCGCTCACAGGGGATCTGTGGATCGCGGACGTCGGGCAGAGCGCTTGGGAGGAAATCGACTTCGAGCCCGCTGGTTCCGGCGGCCGCAACTACGGCTGGCGGATCATGGAGGGCGGCCACTGCTTCAACCCGTCGAGCGGCTGCAACACCGCCGGTTTGGAACTGCCGATCCATGAGTACGACCGCAGCGGAGGCCGCTGCTCCGTGATCGGAGGCTTCCTCTATCGCGGGCGCGAAATGGCCAACATGCATGGGCGCTACTTCTTCTCCG
>JAQBVK010000075.1 GCA_027623585.1 Planctomycetota bacterium | reverse complement strand
ACGCTGCCGCAGTCGAGGTGATCACGCCCGATCGCGATCGGCGCGCTCAGCTCGCCCTCGCGCACCATGCGATTGAACTCGAGTCCTGCCTTGTCGCGCTCGCCGTAGCCGAGCCAGCAGATGCGCGCCGGGAGACCTTGGAAGGTCACGCGCTCCTGCGCCAGACGAATCCAGCGCGCGAGATGAGTCTTCTCCGGGAACAGGCGCAGGATCGCTTCGTCGGTCTTGCGGATGTCCTCGGGGTCCCCGCTCAGCGCAGCCCAACGGAATGGGCCCTGCCCCTTGCAGAACAGTGGCCGCACGTAGGCCGGCACGAAGCCCGGGAAGTCGAAGGCGTCAGCGACCCCGGCCTCCTCCTTGGCAAAGGCGCGCAAATTGTTCCCATAATCAAAAGTCTCGGCGCCGTTCTTCTGCAACTCGAGCATCAGCCGCACGTGCTTGCCCATGGTCGCGAAGGACTTGCGCTGGTACTCCTCCGGTGAACGCTCTCGCAACGCGAGCGCCGCCTCGAGCGTCATGCCATCCGGCACGTAGCCCTGCAGCGGATCGTGCGCGCTGGTCTGGTCGGTCAGCACATCCGGCGTCAGTCCCTTCTCGATCAGCGCCTCCAGCAACTCGGTGGCGTTCGCCTCCACGCCGATGCTCACCGAAGCGCCACGCTCGGCCGCCGCCCAGGCCTCCTGGATCGCCTCCTCGATGCTCGGCGCGATCTCGTCGAGATAGCGCGTACGCTTGCGAAACTCGATCCGCGAGCGATCCACGTCGGCGCACAGCGCCACGCCCTCGTTCATGGTGATCGCCAGCGGCTGCGCGCCGCCCATGCCGCCGAGCCCGGCGGTCACGCACACGCGCCCCTTGAGTGTCCCGCCGAAGCGCTTCGCCGCCACCGCCGCAAAGGTCTCGTAAGTGCCCTGCAAAATGCCTTGCGTGCCGATGTAGATCCACGAGCCCGCGGTCATCTGGCCGTACATCATCAAGCCCTGCCGCTCGAGCTCGCGGAAATGCTCCCAATTCGCCCACTTGCCGACCAGATTGCTGTTCGCGATCAACACCTTCGGCGCATGCGCATGGGTGCGGAACACGGCCACCGGCTTGCCGCTCTGCACCAGCATCGTTTCGTCGGGTGCGAGTTGCTGAAGGGTTTCGACGATCTTCACTGCCGACTCCCAATCGCGCGCCGCCTTGCCGGTTCCGCCGTAGACCACGAGATCCTCCGGCCGCTCGGCCACCTCCGCGTCGAGGTTGTTGAGGAACATGCGCAACGCGCCTTCGGCGTGCCAATCGACGCAGTGCAACTCTGGACCGCGCGGCGCGCGTTGCGCCTCGCCTGGCCGGATCGTGAGTGGCGCTGCCGCGCGCGGCCAAACTCGGCCCTCGCTCGCCGTCTTCGTGCTCATTCCGCCATTGTAGGCGGCGGTTCGTCAAGTCCGAGCAGCTTGCGGATCGCGACCTCCATGCCGTCCGGGTCGAAACCCCGCGGCCCTTGGCCGCACTTCCAGACGACCTTGCCATCGACGCCGATCAGGTAGAGCCGATCCGGCTGCGCCGCGTACGCACGGTTGACCGCGTCATCCATCTCGTCCACCCACGCGGGAATCGCGTCCAGTTCCAATCCCGCGACGCAGGCAGTCGCGACCTCCTGCCGTGCCTCCATCGTCTTGGGTTGAAGGATTTGCGGCGCGTCCGCCTCTTGCGGCGGCGATTCTCCGTCGATCGGATGAGCCTCTCGTATGTACACGATCCGAAACTCGACCTGATCGCCGTAGTTGTCGCTCAGTTCACGCAGCCGACCGGCTTGCGTACGAAACGGTCCTCATGAATAGGAGCCGAACAAGAGCGCGACCGGCTTGCCTTGCTTGATCAAGGCCGACAAGGACTGCAACTCCCCCTCACCGGGCGGCGCAAGCGCGAAATCAGGCGCTTTTTCGCCGACGCGCGGACCATCCGCGCGCTCGTTGCGCGTCAGCAGGCCGTCGTGATCGAGATCACGCTCGTCGAAGTAGGCCAGCACTTCCTCGTGCGCGAGCACGCCGTCCGCATCCGCGTCCGCGAATCGCAACAAGACCGTCCAAGCGTCCTCCGCCTTCATCGCTGCGTCGTTGCCGCGCGGCGACCGGAACGGAGACCACTTCACCAATCGTTCGAACTCTTCGAATGAAACGCGCGCGTCCTCATCGCGGTCGAAAGCCACCATGCGATTAAGGCATTCCTCGCGCCCGAGATCCGTGAGCCGATCCTCTTGAAAAACCGCCATCAACACGCGCTGCGCAGAATCACGCGCGCGTTGGAGCTCTCTGGCTGCCGCGCGCGCTTCTCCTTGCGCGCGGCGCCGCTCCGCCACCGGATCGGCCGGCGGTTCGGCCGGGGGCTCCGGAGTTTGGGCGAGTAGAGGGAGCAGGAGCAGGAGCATCGTCTCAGTCTAATCCGCGATGGAACCCCGCCGCGAGGCGCGCGTTTCGATCAGGCCGGATCGATCACCAGCAGGAGGTCGCCCCCGCGCACGACCTGCTTCTCATCCACGGCGAGCTCGAGCACCGTTCCCGCTACGGGCGCGCGCACCACGGTTTCCATTTTCATGGCTTCAAGCGTCAACAACGGCACGCCGGCGGCGACCTTGGCGCCTTCTGCGACGTGCACCGCGAGCACCGAGCCGGGCATCGGCGCGCCGACTTCGCCGGGCATCGCCGCGTTCGCGGTGCGGCGCGTCGCCACTTCCCCGGCCAGGGAGCGATCCGCCACCTGGATCGCCCGGCTCTGACCGTTGAGCCGGAAGTAGACCGTCCGCAATCCTTCCTCATCCGATTCGCCGACGTTTTCCAACTCGATCACCAGCGTCTTGCCGGTCTCGATCTCCACCCAAACTTCCTGGCCGGGGTCCAGTCCGTAGAAGTAAACCGGCGTCGGCAACATCGACACGTCGCCGCAGCGCGCTTCGAAGGCGAGGTGCTCGTCGTAGACCCGCGGGTAGAGCGCGCTGCTCAAGACCTCACGCCGCAACGCCGGCCGACCCGCCCGTTGGCTGATGCGCTCCGCAGCCGCGGCAAAATCGAACTCCGGAAGCCCGTCGCTCGGCCGTCCCTGCAGGATCGGCTGCCCCTTGAGCACCGCCGCGCGTAAGGCTTCGGGATAGCCGCCGGGAGGCGCGCCGCCTTCGACCAAGAGCTGCGCCTGCACCACGTCCACGCCGGTGATTTGTTCGGTGACGGTGTGCTCGACTTGCAGCCGCGGATTGACTTCGATGAAATAATGCTTACCGCCGTCGACCAAGAATTCGAAGGTGCCTGCGTTGTGATAATCCACGCTGCGTGCCATTTTCAGCGCGTCGGTAAAGAGTCCTTCGCGCACGGCCTCCGGCAGATTGGGCGCCGGCGCGATCTCGACCACCTTTTGGTGGCGCCGCTGGATCGAGCAGTCGCGCTCGAGCAGATGCGCGACGTTGCCATGCAGATCACCGATGATCTGGACCTCGATGTGGCGCACGCGCTGGAGATAGGCTTCGAGGAACAGCGATCCACTGCCGAAAGCGGCGTGCGCTTCGGAGCGCGCCTGGCGTAGGCTGCGCTCGACCTCGGCTTCATCCGCGACCACGCGCATGCCTCGGCCGCCGCCCCCGTGCGCGGCCTTGATCAGGCCCGTCCCATGCTCGCGGATGAAGGCGCGCACGAGTTCGGCGGCCAGCGAGTCGTCGTCAGACAACTCACAACCCGGCACGACCGGAACGCCGAGTCGCTGCGCCTCTTGGCGCGCGACGACCTTGTCGCCGAGCTGGCGGATGACGCGCCCGCTCGGTCCGACGAAGGCCAAGCCCGCGGCGCGCACCGCATCGGCGAAGTCTGCATTCTCGGCAAGGAATCCGTATCCGGGATGGATCGCGTCGGCGCCGGTGCGCAGCGCGAGCGCGATAATCTCTTCCCCCGCGAGATAGGCATCCACCGGTTTTCGACCGAGGCCGACCAGATAAGCCTCGTCGGCTTTGTAGCGGTGCTGGTGGGTCGCATCTTCCTCGCTGAAGATCGCCACCGTACGCATGCCGAGTTCGTTGCACGCGCGGAACACGCGGATCGCGATTTCACCGCGATTCGCGCACAGCACCTTGCGGAGCGGACGCGCCGAGCTCACCTGAATCGTTATTCGGACGCGGAGCGTCGAAACCGCGTGCCGCTTAGGATGCGGGCATGTTGCTCGCCGCCGCCCTCGCCCTCGTCCAGCTTGCCGATGCGCAGGGCAACTTCGCGCTGCCGCACGGCCAGTGGCGCGCTTGGCTCGACGTGCCTGGCGGCGAACTTCCCTTCAAGATGGAGACGCGCGGCACGGCCGGCGCTCTGGAGTTCACGATCTTCAATGGCAGCGAAGCGATCCCGGTCACGAACGTCAGCGCCACCATCGCCGACGGCGTGCGCCTAGGCTTCCCGCACTACGACTCGGAGATTCGCGCGCTCACCAGCTTCGAGGGCGCGAGGCTCGACGGAACCTGGCGCAAACGCCGCGGCCCGAACACCTGGACCGAGATTCCGTTCCACGCGATGTTCGGCGAACAGACCCGCTTCCCGGCCGCCGAAAATGCCGCCGCGCCTGATCCCGCGGCTTGGACCGGGCGTTGGGCGGTGCGCTTCGAGGCGGCGGCGGATCCCGCGGTCGGCGTGTTCTTCGTGCGCGAAGACGGCTTCGCCCAAGGCACCTTCTTGACCACGCTGGGCGACTATCGCTTCCTCGCCGGCAGCGCCACTGCGACGACGCTTCGACTCTCCACTTTCGACGGCGCCCACGCCTTCCTATTCGGCGCCACCCTCGCCGCAGACGGCTCGATGTCCGGCGACTTCTGGTCCGGCGCCACGCATCATGAGACCTGGACCGCGCAGCGCGATCCCAGCGCCGCGCTGCCAGACGCGTTTGCGGAGGTCACGCCCTCAGCGGAAACCCCTTCCCTCTCCGCACTGAAGTATCTCGATCTCGAGGGCGTCGAACGCGCGCTCGATGATCCCGCTTTCGCCGGCAAGGCGCGCGTGATCTCGCTGATGGGCAGTTGGTGCCCGAATTGCAACGATGAGGCGCAGCTCTGGGCCGAACTCCACGCGCGCTACGCCGAACGCGGGCTCTCGATCCTCAGCCTCGGCTTCGAGCTCAGCGGAGACTCCGAACGCGACACGGAGCAGCTGCGCCGCTTCCGCGACCGCCATGGCGCGCGTTGGCCGATCCTACTTGCGGGCACCGCCGACAAGGAAGCCGCGGCGCGCGCCTTTCCACTGTTGACGCGCATCAAATCCTTCCCTACGGCGGTGTTCTTGGACGCCTCGGGCCGCGTGCGCGCGATCCACAGCGGCTTCGCCGGCCCCGCCACCGGCATCGAGCACGAGCGTCAGCGCCTCGCTTACGAGCGCATCATCGAGGAACTGCTCGCTGAATCCTCCAAGGAGGAATAGCCCGGCGCCGCGGCGCTCCACACTTGCGCGAGCGACCAGGCCGCGGCCCAGATCGCGTGCCGGAACGCGGCAACGTCCGCCGCCTGCAAGCTTTCGGTCACGACTGAGGGACTCACACTAAAGGCGGCCGCCACTTCTTTGCGTCGGCGTTCCTTCACGAAGCGCGGCGCCTCGCGCCGCCAATCGAGCACCCCGTCGCGGAGCACCCAACGCACGAATTGCGACTGGCGATCCGTCCATGAGCGCGTCAACGCGCCGGTGATCGCCCACGCACCGCCGACCGCCGCGTCGCCGCCGCGCGGGGCGCCGAGTGACTCGAAGCCGCGCGCCTGCGCGAACAATCGCGCGCGCGACGCAGCCGCGATCGCTTCCCGCGCCCTCGCCAACGCCGTCGACTCCTTGCCCGCGGCGCAGCCGATGCCGATGCGCATCGGAATCGGCTGCATGCGCAGCACGAGTTCGAAGGACATCTCCGTGACGCGAGCCGCGAGCGCGCGCGAAACCAGCGCGCTCGCGCTCATCTCGGGCAACTCGACGACCGCGCGCAACGCCGCGTCACCGATGGGCTCCCAGCGCCCGCGCAAGACTTCCGGATAGCGATGATTCAGTGACTTCGCAGCCTGCGCAGCGCGCTCGGCAATCGCCGCGCGCTGCCCCGCATCTTTCGCTGCATCGGTCTCAGCGAAGAGCACCAGCAGGGGGGGGGCGGCGGCAGCCACCGGCGCATCTTATTCGGCAAGAATGCCGAAATCCCGCCTCGAATGGAAGAAAACGGCCAGCCGCTCTGCAGACGCACTTCGACGACGTCGCCGCGCCCCACCAGGTACATGCTGCCGCGCAGGCCGACGCGCACCCCGGCGCCGCACTTGCGCGTCGGCCGGTGCTCACGGCTGCAGCGCTCCGCAGGCGCGCTCAGCGGCGCGAACGATCGCGCCGTCCGCGATCAATTCGTGTACGCGGTCGATCTCGGGCGCCATGTATCGATCCTCCACCAGAGGCGGAACGTTCTGGCGAATCAAGCGGTAGGCGGCTTCGGCGCCGATCCCCGCGCGCAACTCGCGGTGGAACTCGCGCGCCTGCGCGGCGCACAACAATTCGATCGCGAGAATGCGAGTGAGGTTCTCGGCGGAAACGGCAAGCTTGCGCGCGGCGTGGTTCCCCATCGAAACATGGTCCTCCTGATCGGCGCTGGTGGTCACGGTGTCGGCGCTTGCCGGCACCGCGTGTAGTTTGTTCTCGCTCGCGAGCGCCGCCGCGACGACCTGTGGAATCATGAAGCCGCTGTTGAGTCCGGGTTTAGGCGTGAGGAATGCAGGCAAGCCTGCGTTCATGGCCGGATGAATCAGCGTGCTCACGCGCCGCTCGCTAATGTTGCCCCAAGCCGCCGACGCATTCGCCGCGTAATCCAGCGGCAGGGCGATCGGCTGGCCGTGGAAGTTGCCCGCGCTCACTGCCTCGCCGGCGCCGTTCGTGAACACCAAAGGGTTGTCGCTGACCGCATTCGCTTCACACACCAGCGCGTCGCCCAGATGCGCAAGGGCATCCTTGGCCGCGCCATGCACTTGCGGCACGCAGCGGAACGAATACGGATCCTGAACGCGGCCGCAATCTTTGTGCGAACGCGCCACCTGCGAACCCTTCAGCAATTTGCGAAGGTTTGCGGCCGTTTGCTTCGCGCCAGGGTGCGGTCGCACGCCGACCACTCGTGCATCGTAGGGACGATGACTTCCGAGCAAAGCCTCCACCGAGAGCGCGGCGGCGACGTCGGCGGTGACGCTGCATGCGCGCAGACGTCCCCATGCCGAGAGTCCGATCGCACAGGAGACCTGCATGCCATTGATCAGGGCGAGTCCTTCCTTCGCCTCCAACGCCAGCGGCGCCAGTCCCGCCTTCTTCAGCGCGCGCGCCGCAGCGATTCGTTCACCTTTCGGTCCGATCATCTCTCCAGCTCCGACCACCGGCAGAGCGAGGTGCGCGAGCGGCGCGAGGTCGCCACAGGCGCCGACGCTGCCCTTCTCCGGAACGCGCGGGAGCCAGCCGCAGTCAAACATCGCGATCAGCCAGCGCACCAGTTCCGGCCGCACTCCGCTAGCACCGCGGCACATCGAGTGAATGCGCAGCGCCAGCGCGGCGCGCACCACGGCGCGCGGCAGATCCGCGCCGAAGCCGACCGCGTGCGAAAGCAGCAAGTTTCGTTGCAGAGCGCCGCGGTCGGCGGGTGCGATGCGTTCCTTGGCGAGCGCGCCAAAACCGGTGTTGACGCCGTAGACCGGCTTCCCGTCGGCGAGGATGCGTTCCACCGCCGCGCGCGCGCGCTTCACGCGCGCCAAGGCAGCCGGGGAGAACACGAGCTTCGCCGGCGCGCCAGCGGCGAGCGCGAGCAGTTCATCCGTGCTCCAATCCGCTCCAAGCTCCAGCCGCAGCATCCGCCGCATTCTAGGACAACGCGATGCGTGAACTGCCGTTCTGCCCCGCCTAGGGTGAAAGGTCCAGATTGGTGCGACCTTCGATCCAATACTCCTCGCGGTGCAACAACTGCAGTTCGCCGCGCACCACCAGCACCTCGTAGAAGCCGGGCCACAGCCCGCCAAGTTCCCCGTGCGCAGCGTCGGGCTGCTCTTCGCCGTCGAGCACGAAGCTCGCCGACGGGATCTCGCCGTCGTCGCGGCGGCTCAGCACCAGCGCACTGGTGCGGCTCGCGCGCGTCAGCCGGATCGAAGCGTCCTGCCCGAGCGTGCGGATCTCGGAGCGTGCCGGCCGAAATCCTTCCATGGTCACGGTCAGCAGCAAAGAGCCCGTGCCATCTGGATGGTCCCCCACCGCGAACAGAAAGCTTCCGTCCGCGCTGCTGCGTACCTCGCGGCGCAGCGCACCCGGCACCGGCAAGGGCAGCGCGGTCTGCGCCTCCCCGAGTCCGGGATACAAACGACTCAACACGAGATCGGGGCGCAGACTGCTCAAGACGCAAGCCGCGCCCTCCACCGGCGCGCCGTTCTCGTCGCTGATCTTGCCGCCCACGTTGGAGGATGAGCGCCGCACAACGAATTCCGCGAGCGCCGCGGTTTCCGCCGACGGCCGCAGGGCGCGCATGGGCGGCTCCGCCGTGCCCATCGGGTGCATCACGCGCACGTCGAGAAGGTGGGTCGTCGGCAAGCCGTCGAGGATCACGAAGCCCTCGCGATCCACTTCGACGTCCTGCCAACGTTCCCATGCGGGTTGGATGCCCACCGGCGCGGTCGACCGCGGCACCACGGTCACGCGCGGCAGCGGACCCCCCGGCCATGAACGCACGGCCACGCGCAAGGAGCCGCCGCGCTCGAGCGGAGGGATCTCCACGGGTTCGTTGCCGCGGAATGCGGCGGCCAGATTCAACTCGTAGCGTGAGGGCACAAATCCATCCGCCTGAATCTCCACCACCACGCGCGGCCCGGACGGGACGTCGGGCACGAGCGCGATGCCGGCCTCGTCCGTGACGCCGCTGCGTGCTCCGCGATCGGCGCTGACCCGCGCGCCCGCGAGCGTTTTTCCTTCGTGATCACGCACGATGATTCGCATTTCCGTCGTCGCGCCGACGATGAAGTCGCGTCGCGTCACTGCGCGCTCCAGAACGCGCTGCATGCGCACCGTGCGCCCGAAACTGGCGCCTTCCACCACGAAGAAATGCGTGCCGCTCAGCAACTGACCCAGGCTGTAGCGGCCCAGCGCGTCGGCGCGCGTGAATCGCCCGTCCTGCGGACCGCCCATGACGGTGATCAACGCGCCGCTCACCGGCGTGCCCTGCGGTCCGATCACTTGTCCTTCAAGCCTCCCCGGCAGTTGCGGCGCGGCGCGCGCATCGTCGCGCGCGCCGAGCCAGCGCAATTCGATGCGGAGCGGCCCCTGGCCCGCGAGCAAGCCCGGCGCGAGCGCGCCGAGCGCGCCGGGTTCGGGACGTGGAGCACCGTCCGTCGACACGCCGGCGCCGCCGGGCTCCTCCGGCCGCGCCGGATCGGGCGTGAACGCGACCCACGCCAGGGCGAGCACCAGCACGCCCAGCAACGTCACCAGCAAGGGCGTACGC
>JAQBVK010000074.1 GCA_027623585.1 Planctomycetota bacterium | reverse complement strand
GAATCTCACCCGCCACGACTTCGACGGATCCTTCCTGCACGCTTCTCGCTGTGGCGGATCCGCCGCTGTCCACGCGCACGGGGGGAGCCCAAGTGCGTCCGCCGTCGCCGGAGATTGCGCACCACACGCCGTCGATTCCGTTGGCGCCTGCGCTCCACGCCACCGCGTGAAGTCCGCCTGCAGCATCCCCGGCAATGCTCGCTGCCGCCGCTGCCCCGACGTCCAGGCGCTGCGGCTCACGCACCGGCTGGGACTGGGCCAGCGCGAGCACCACGAGCGAAATGAGACAACTCATGAACCCTGAAGCCTATCCTATGAGTGGATTGCGGAACGGAGTTCCGCCGCCTGATGCAGCGCTACCTCTGGACGCCGGGACAATGGACGATGCACCGCGTCCTGACCGCCGCGTTGCTGGCCTTCTGGCCGCCGGACGCGAGCCTCGGCTTCCAGGCGGCTTATTGGGTCCTCCTGTTGGTGTATGCCATCAGCCGGCGTTTCTGTCTCTGGGCGATGTTCGCCGCGCTCGTGGGATGGACTGCGCTGATCTGGTCCGGCCAGGTCACGTACATCCCCGTGACTTTGGCCGCGATCTTCCTCGCGCGTGGCTTGGCTCGGCTGGGTCCTTCCAAGGATTCGCTCTACGAGCTCACTCTGCTCACTTTCAGTGCGACCATCCTGTTCTTCTTCGGCATCTTCAACTCATGGAGTTGGAGTGACTCCTATGGCCTGTTCTGGTTGCTGAGTTTTGGCTGGGTGTTTCTCGGTATGGCGGAACGAGCGCGCTTCGTCGCATGGTGCGGACTCCACCTGCTCTATTTCGCCGTCCTGTGGCGGCTCGCGGGATTGACAGAGGGTTCAGCCCATGAAGTGCAGTCTCTGATCCTCTACACGACCTTCCCCGTGCTCGCGTTTTCTCCGCGGTGGATTGCGCGACGCAAGCGCGGGCTGCCGCTGACCGTCTACTACGACGGCGAATGCGGCTTCTGCCATCGCGGCGTGCAGTACTTGTTGAAAGAAGACCCCGCGGGCGAAGCGCTGCGCTTCGCACCACTGCAAGGCGAAAGCTTTACGACGGCAATCGCGGGAATCGAGCCCGCAGACGTTCCCGAAAGCATCGTCGTGCGTGACGCAGACGGCGCGCGGAGCTTCCGCTCCGCCGCCGCACTGCGCATCTGCGCCGCGCTCGGTGGCTACTGGCGCCCGCTCGGCGCGCTCGGTTGGCTGGTGCCGCGCCCGCTGCGCGACGCCGCCTACGATTTCGTCGCGCGCCGCCGCAAACGCTGGTTCGCCAAGCCCGAGGGCCACTGTCCGCTGCTCTCGGCCGACCAGCGCGCGCGTTTCGATCCCTAGCCTCCTGCGCGGTATCCTGGTCGCATGTTCGGCTTCCTGCGCCAATTCGCACGACTGCTGAGCGGCAAGGTCGCGCCGTTCGAGATCGGCCTCGGCGCCTTTTTCGGAGCGCTGCTCGCGCTGACGCCTTCGGTCGCCGTCGATCCCGGCACCGGGCTCGCCGGCTTCAGCGTGCTCTGGCTCATGCTGCTCTTCGTGTTCCTCGCGTTGCGCGCTTCGATTCCGGTCGCGACCTTCTTGATCGTGATCTTCGAGCTCCTCGAACGGCTCTTCCTCGGGAATCTCACCGCGGGCTTCGGCCGCTTCTTGCTCGAAGACGTGATGCCCCAGAGCTTCGCGATCGGTTTGTCGAGCGCATGGCCTTCGGCGCAGCTCCACACCTGGTGGGGTTTCGGCGGCTTCCTCGGCGGCATCCTGCTCGGTCTTGCGCTGGCGCTGCCCTTCCACGCGCTCACCAAACGCAAACTGCCTGCGTGGCGCGAACGCTTCGGCCAATCCCGCGCGGTGCGCTGGACCGACCGTTCCCTTACCCAGCGCATCTTCGGCTGGTGGTTGAGTTGATGTTCAAATTCTTCCGCAAAGGCTTCTTGGTGCTCGTCACCGTGGCGCTGCTCCTCATCGTGATCGGCGTGGCGTTCGGCGCCGACGCCCTGTTCTCGCGCGCCTTGCGCACTTGGGGGCCGTCGGCCTTCGGCGGCCAGCCCATCGAGTTCAGCGATGCCGAACTCGCGATCTTCGGCGGGCGCGCGGGCGTTTCCGACTTCCGCGCGGGGACCACCGAGAACCCGCTGCTCGAACTCACGCACGGCGGCCTCGAAGTCAGCGTCGCGGCGGCGCTCTCCGGTCGCGTCCACGTGCAGAACGCGGAGCTGGTCGGCACGCGGCTGCACCTGATCGTGCTCGAAGACGGCACGCTCGCGGTGGATCCGGGCCCGCCACCGCCGGAAGTGCAGGCCGGGAAGCCGGTGCCGCCCCGCGAGCGGCCGCTGCCCAAGGCCGAGAATCGCGACCTGGTCCAGATCGTCACCGAGTATTGGGAACGATATCAGACCTACAAGGAGTACTACGACGACTACGGCGGCATTTTCTCGGGCGGCAGCGGCGGATCGGAGCCGGCTGCGGCGCCGGCGCGCTTTCCGGGCAAACCAAGCTTCGTCACCGAGGCGCAGGAGCGACGCCGCATCGAAAATGCGGCGCAAGGCGTGTTCTGGCTCGAGCGCGCCGCGATCGATGATTTCCGCTGGGAAACCGTGGATCGCCGCACCGGCAAACCGGTGCTCCCGGAACTCAAAGGCTTCACCTTCGCGCTCGAAAATCTCGGCACGCCGCCGAACGGCGAGACCATGCCCGCGACCGTCCGAGGCGACGGTGAACTCGCCGAGGGCGGCAAGATCGGATTCCGTCTCGATCTGGCGCGTGACGGCGCCGACAGCGCGCTCGAGTTCAGCGCGCTCGGCGTGCCGACGGACACGCTCGTGGCCTTGGCCAAAAACGCGCTGCCCTTCCAAGTCAGCGGCGGCGCTCTCGACCTCGTCGCCGACGGCCTACGCTTCCGAGACGACGCGCTCGTCGGACGCGTGCGCGTGGAATTACGCGGCGCGAACGTGCAAGCGCGGCGCATCTCACCGAAGGTCATGGGCGTCGACGCGGAAGTCTTCTGTCAATTGCTCAACGACGCCATGGCTTCGTCGCCCGTGGCCTTCTCGATCGTGCTCGGTGGCACGCCGACCCGTCCGACCTTCGACGTCGAGAACGAAACCGATCTCGGCGACTTGCTCGGCGGTGCCGTCAAGGCCGAAGTGATGCGCCGCGCGGAAGCGCTCATCGACGAGCAGGCCGGCAAACTCCAGGAGAAGGCCGGCGAACTGCTCAACGAAAAACTCGGCGGCAAGCTCGACGGCGTGCTGGGCGGCGACGCGGCCGCTGGTCTCGGCGGAACGCTCGGCGAAAAGGCGAAGGAATCCCTCGGCGGCCTGCTCGGGGGCGGCGACAAGAAGGAAGAAAAACCGAAGCCTCCGCAGAAACCGAAGGACTGACGCGGGCCGAGCCGTCAGCTATGCCAATTCTGCGGCGTGCACTTCGAGCGCAAGCCGTGGCGCGAACGCGCCGAGCAGGGCCTCAGACAGAACGCGCTGCGAGGCCAGTCCGGCGGCCTCCACCAGCACGGCCCGCACGGGCGGTGCGAAAGCCTCGCCCGGCGTGCGCGCCATCGCCATTCTCGAAAGTGCGGCCGCCAGCGCGCCAAGGCTGGGGTTGAAGGCCACGCTCTCCAAGCTGCATCCGGTGAAACTCCGTCCGTCGGCGCGCAACACCGCAGCCCCCGCCGGCGAGCGCGAATACGGCGCATGAGCAAGGCACGCGGCCTCGAAGGCGTCGCGTACCAGCGCGTCACTCGAATCGTCGCGCAGTCGCAGCGCCGCGGAACCGCCTCCGAACAGGGCTGGCTGCTTGCCCAAGGCTTCGGGACCGAAGGAATGAGGAAGCAATTCCACCAGACGATGGTCTCCGCCCGCTTCGAGCAGCACTTGGAGATCTTCTGCCCCTTCGGTTTCTTGCAGAAACTGCCGACAGTGGCCGCAGGGCGCCGTACTCAGCGCGAGGGCGCGCAGGCGCTGGGCACCATGACTGCGCGCAAGATGCACCGCCGCCTGCTCTGCATGAACCGTTCCCTCCAGCGGTGCGCCCACGAATTCGAGATTGGCGCCGAGCGCGAGCGCCTCGCTGCCGCCCTTCATCGTGGCCAGCGCCACCGCACCGACCTCGAAGCCGGACACCGGCGCGTGCGCGCGCGCAGCGGCAACCGGCAGCAGCGCGAGCGCGAGTGCGCCGGCCTCGAGCCGAGACTCTGCGAGCGCGCGCGCGAACTTCGCCGCATCGAGCCAGCCACCACTCTCGGCCAAACCCTCGGCGATCCAAGCGGGGAGAGCGCTGCCCACGCGGCAAGGATACGCAAGCTGCGGTGACCGTCCGCAGTATGTCCGTTAGAGTGGAGCTTCCACGATGGCGAGAACACTCCATCCGCGCGTGGCCGCCTGGCTGCTGCTTCCGATCGTGGCGGCCGCGCTTTGGCTGCTCTTCAGTCAGGACCGTGCCCCCGCGGACGCAACTAGTGGCGATGGCTCGCGGCTCGGCGTTGATCCCCATGGCGCCCCACTCGACCCCTCCTCGCAAGCCGGAGCAGAGGAATCGGAGCTCACGCGCAACAAGGTGCCCGGGAGCGCGGACAGCGCATTCGACCCTCTCGCCGAAGACGATGGACCGCCGGTTCACCTGCGCGTCCTGCTTCGTGTCTACGACGAAGAGGGTGAAGAACGCATTCCCGCGAACTGTGCGGGTTGGGTGGTGCGCGCACAATCCTGGATCACCGAAACCGGCGAAGTGGCTCCGCACGAAGCGGCCGCCGATGCCCGCGGCGTCGCAGAGTTCACCTTCCCGGGTTTCGTGCACGTGGACTGGGTCGGCTGCGCACCGCCGCAGCGCACTGGTCTGGGCTTCAGCCAGATGTCCGAGCACACGGACTTCGACGGAGGCAGCGAAGAAGAGTGGACCTTGATCCTGCAGCTCGGAGGCGGCGCGCACGGCCGGGTGTTGACGATGGACGATCGCCCCGTCGCAGGCGCGGAAGTGCAGGCTTTCGATCCCAATTGGTCGAGCGAGTTTGGAAGTTGGACGCCGGGCTTTCTCATAACACGCACCGCCTCCGACGGCAGCTTCTTCTTCGCCTCGCTCGGCGAAGGCGAGTGGAACTTCGCGGTCGCGCCGGGAGAGTATCTACAACTCCTCCCCATGCTCGGCGACGCCAATGAGGGAGAAGGCTATGCCGAGGTCGTCGCCGGAGAAACCGCGGATGCCGGAGTGCTGCGAGTGCTCAGCGCCTTCATCCAAGAAATCCGCGTCATCGACGCCGATGGCGAAGGCGTGCCGAACCTGACCTTCGCGATCACCGCGCTCGACTTCGTCTCGCAGGGACTGCGTGCAGCGCAGCAGTACTACGTCGAGGACGAGGAAGACACCAGTGACTGGATGACGCGGTTCATCGCCGGAGAGGACCCCGCTGCATGGCTTGATGCTCGTGATGAAGCGCCGCCGCAGGACGAGAGTGAGGACGAAAGACCAGAGTGGCCGTACGACGGGATTGCCACGGAAACCGGAGCCGACGGGCGCGTGAGCTGGCAACTACCGGCCGGCCGGTATTCGGTGGAGTGTTGGACCACCGTCCCTGGGTTGCCGGGAGGAACGATTAGCCCCTTCGAAGTCTCGGCGCCGAGAGCGCCGGTCGTGTTCCGCTTGCCGGTGCGCTGCGCGTCCTGGTCCGGCAGCATCGTGGACGACCTCGGCGATCCGGTGGCGGACGCCTCGCTCTCTTTGACGTGGAGCAGCGAGGACAGTGGATCTTGGGATGCCTACGTCGAGTCCGACGCGCGCGGCGCATTCCAATTCGTCGACGTGCCCTTGATCCGCGACTGTGAACTCGTGATCGCTTGCGGCGGCTACGTCACCTCGAGCTGGCGGGTGTCCTTGCTCGAAGCTCCCTCAGCGCCGTACTGCTTGCCCCGCGGTGGCTCGTTGCACGTGAGCTTCAAGGATCCGGAGGGTGCTCCCTTCAACATCGCCGGAGCCCATCCGCGCTTGCGAGCGATACGGACGGAGATCCCACCGCCGGCGCCGGGGACTCTCGGCGGCAAGACGCGGGCCGTAGGAAGTCTGACCTACTCCTCCTCCCAGAATCAGTTGCACGCCGACCAACTTGCTCAGGGAGAGTATGAGTTGAAGGTGACTCTCCACTACTACCATGCGTCCACGCTGATGATGTCTTGGTCTGGGCCTTCGGAAGCCTTTCAATCCTCCGAATCCGTCGAGATCGGCGCCTGGATGGTGAAGACCGGAGCCGAGTGGAACGTGATCACCCTTGACGCGGAACAATGCGCGAAATTACAGCCGCAGACTGGCGAGCACTCCGGTGTGGTGCTCGACGCCGCGACTGACCAGCCGGTGCCCGGCGCATCCGTGACGGCCTTGGGGTTCAACCTGAAGCAAGCCTCGCGTACGGACATAAACGGCCGATTCTCGATGGAACTCACAAGCGGCAACTTCGTGTTCCAGGTCGCTGCAGCGGGGTACGAAGTCTTGGAAGTGGAGGCGGCGGCGATGCCGAACGACGGGAGTGAGCACGAGTTCCGCCTTCAACACGGCGGTGCGACGGTTCACGTTCGCGTGCTCGACCGGGATGGACGGCGCTTGCCGCCCTGCACCGCCGACGTGCTCTTCCCGGGAGCGTCCGGTGATTTCCCGCCGTCGAGCCCTGCGGAAGGCATCTCCGGCATGGAACTCCCGTTCGGCGAGATGTACTTCCAGTCGAAGACTCTCGGCCGCCACCGCATGCGCCTGAACTTCGCGCCGGGCGTGCACGCCGAAGTCAGTTTCGAACTCCGGCAGACGCGTGACTACGCGCCGGCGGATTGCCGACTCTCCTGGACGCTGGATGATCTCCGCGCAGCCTTGCGCGCGGCGCAACGCTGACCTGCGAGCGGGTCACTCCGCCGCGCTCGGCGCCGTACGCATCCACAAATCGCGTTGCGGGAACGGGATGCTGATGCCGTCGCGGGCGAAGGCGAGGTAGATGCGCTCCAGCAGATCGTCGATGCACAGGCCCTTGAATTCAGGTTGCGCCACCCAGACCAGCAACTCGAAATCGAGGCTGGAGTCTCCGAACTGGCGGAAGCGCACGCGTGGAATCGGATCGCGCTCCACGTGCGGGCTGGCTGCCGCAGCGTCGAGCAAGGTCTGACGCACGCGGGTGAGGTCGGAACCGTAAGCCACGCCGACCGGGATGCGCACGCGCATCTTCTCGTGGAACCCGCCGGTTTCGTTGACGATCTTGGCCTGCCCCATGATGCGGTTGGGGATCGTGATCTCGGTGTCGTCGCGCGTCAGCAAACGCGTGCTGCGCAGCCCGATGTGATTCACGCGCCCGCGCTCTCCGCTGTCGATCACGATGTAATCCCCCACCTTATAGGGCCGGTCGGCGAGGATGAACACGCCCGCGAACAAATTGGCGAGCGTGTCTTGCGCGGCGAATCCGACCGCCAGACCCATGATGCCCGCCGACGCCAACATGCTGGTGGTGTCGAAGCCCCACACCTTGATCACCAGCCACGCGCCCGCGAAGAACAACACCACCTTCAACGCGTTGTCGAACAACGGGTAGGCCGGCCCCGAGAGCACCTGGAAGCGCTTCGGATTCTTGGCCATTGCGCGCAGCACCAGCCCGGTACTCCGGAACGCGAACACGATCCATGAAATCGCGAGCAGCGAGAGCAGTCCGCGTTCCACCCAATCGGCCTGCTGCCCGTCCTCGATCAAGAGCCGGCCGGCCACCGCGAAGCCGAGCAGCACGACGCTCTGAATCAACGGCGCCTCGAGCCGCTGCACCAACAGGTCGTCGAGATGATTCTTGGTCCTCCGCGTAACCGCGCGCACCGTCACCGAGAGGAACAGGTGTCCGAGCTTCGCGATCAAGAACGCAGCCAGGATCGCCGCCAGGGAGAGCAGCCAGCCGTTCTCCGTGACCGGCAACCACCACTCGCGCCAACGTTCGGCGATCATGGCCGGGAACTCGCCGCCCCAACCCTTCACTTCGGGGGTCTGGATCAAGATCGCTCCAACTCCAGGATTCGGCGTTGTACTGCTTCGACCTGAGCAGCGCTCAAAGGCTGCCGCAGCAACTCGAAGAGCACGGTCCGCGCCTCGTCCTTGCGCAGAGTGTCGTCGAGCAATCGGGCGAGCAGCATGCCGGCGTCCACGCGCGCTGGGTCGAGTTCCAGGGTTCGACGCAACGCCGTTACGGCGACGCCGATGTCGCCCAGTTCGGCGGCGAGGCGACCCAACATCCACTGGGCTTCGGCATGTTGCGGATCCGTTTCGGTGAGCGCCTCCACCAGCACCCGCGCGCGCGCGCGCAACTCTTGAGAATTCGCAGCCTCAGCCGAGGTGAAGGCGCCAACCGCGGACGAGGCGCACAACGCAAAATCCGTGGGATACGCACTCGCGACGCGTTCGTGCACCGACACGGCTTCCGCTTGTCGCCCGGCGAGCAGAAAAGCGGCCGCGCGGAATCGGGCAAGCTCGAGGCCTTCACTGCCTTCCACGGAGTCTGGCAGTCGCTCCAAGTGGATGAGCGCGGTGCCCGCTCGTCCTGCGGCGAGCGCGGTGCGCGCGCACGCGCGCAACAGGATCAGATCGAAGGGGTCGCGCGCAAGCACGCGCTCGTAAGCCATCAGGGCCTCCGCCGGCAGACCCGCCAACTCCGCTGCAACGCCAAGCGCGTAGTTCAGCGACGGCTGCTCGTCGCCGAACTCCGTGATCCCATCCAGAGCAACGCGCCGCGCGTCGGGCGCGGATCCAGCGTCCACCAGCGCCCAAGCGTGCAAGGCCGTGACCTCAGGCCCCCAGCGTTCACGAGCGCGCAAGGTCTGGATTTGGATCGCCGCGCTCAGCGGCTCGCGCCGCTCGAGCAACTCCACGGCGTGACGCAACTCTTCGGAACGAGCAAAATCGCCGACCGCCGGCCGCACCCAGTCCGGGATGCGGCGGAAGGAATGCGTGAATGAGTCAGGGATCACTTGGTCCGCGTCGTCGGCGCCACGGTTTCCGAAGAAAAGCGAGCACGACGCGGACGCCAGCAGCAGCATCACGACGACGGCGCTCACACCTTGTTTCATTCTCAAGCATTCTATCGCTACAATCCGAGCGACGTCCCCATGTCACGTTCTCCGATCCGCGCAGTTTTCCTCGACGCAGGCAACACTCTCTTCACCGAGCGGCGCCCGCGCGCTGCCATTTATGCGACGGTGGCGCGCGCTCACGGCTCGCGCGCCACCCAGGAGGAAGCGGCGGAGTGGATGTCCCGCGTGCACGCCGAACTGCCCGCCAGCTTCGACGGTTCCTACCGCTACAGCCTGGCGTGGTTCCGCGCCTTCAACGAGCGCGTGCTGGCAGCCTGCGGAGTGTCTGCGAAGCGTCTGGATAAGGCTCATGAGGAGCTGGTGAGACGTTTCGGCGACCCGAAGACCTACAAAGTCTTCCCTGAGGTCGAAGACGCGCTCAACGAGCTCGCTGCGCGCGGCATCCAA
>JAQBVK010000073.1 GCA_027623585.1 Planctomycetota bacterium | reverse complement strand
GAGCGGCCAGCAGGTTCGCGGCGCCAGAGGGCGGCGGGATCTCCTCGCCGCGCGCGCGAAAGGACGGGCCGTCGAGCGGGAACGCGTCCACGACCAGAGTAGTGGACGGCGGTCCGGAGTGCGGGCGCGGACTCATCCCGTGCTCCCAAAATAATGAAGCATTTGCTGCGCCCAAAGCCAGGTGCGCGCGCCGGCATTGCGCGCGCGCTCGGTATCGGGCGTGGCGCGGCGCGCGTTGTTGAGCCAGTCGCGGTCGAGCAGAAGGCGGCGCTCGGGATCCACCAGGAGCAGGGCCGGACGACGCTCACTTCCCGTGATACGCCGCGCCCAGACTTCGCCTGCGCCGTCCCAAACGAAATCGGAGAACTCCCCGTCTTCCCAGACCAGGCGGATCTCGACCGGCACGCGAAAACCTCCGTAGCGACGTACGCCGAGATCGATGGTCCACGAACCGTCCGGGGAGCGATATTGGGCGAACTCGGACACTCCGTAATCGAGCCGGTCGTTGCCGAAGTAGGCCTGCTCCCAGAAGCGGTCCCAATCGAGGCCGCGGTCCGTCGCGATTTCCTTCACCGTGGAAATCAACTCGTCCGGCTGCGCGTGGCGGAAGCGCGTGCGCGCGTGGTATGCGCGCATCACACGGATCCAATCGTCCTCGCCCATCAAACGCGCCATCGTCTCGAGCGTCATCGCCGGGCGACGGTAGGCGTTGATGCGACGCATCGGCTCTTGGTCGAGAGCGTAGGTCGGCCACGCCAACGGCAAGGACCAGTCGCGCTCATGCACCTGCCGGTTCGCGAGCACGGCGTCGTCGACGACCTCTGGATAATCGCTCAAGGGCGGCAGTTCGGCGATCCAACGCTCGAGCGAGGTGTCTCGGCGCAACTCGAAGGAGAGCGGTCCGAGCAATACCAGCTCCGGCGACTCCCAGCGGCGCAGGCTCAGCAACCCGCGCAAGTCACCCCGCGCAGCGGCCGGGAGCTGGAGCGGCGCGCGCCCGGTGTGCTCGGAACCCAGCACTTCGCGCGTCGCCAGAGCGCCAGGCCATGCCTTGGCCAACACGCGTTGCGTGGAGAAAGTGTTGAAGCCTTCGTCGAGCCAAGCGTGGGCGAACTCGTCGTTCGCGCTCATGCCGTACCAGAATTGGTGACCGAATTCGTGGACGGTGACGCCTTCGGGGGAGAGGCTGCGCGCGTTTCTGCCCTTGCTGACGCCGCCGGTGAACAGGCGCGGGTACTCCATGCCGCCGGTCTCGCGCGCGTCGTGCGGCGGATCCACGCAGGTGACGGTCGGGTAAGGATAGGCGCCGTACCAGAGCCCGAAGTAATAGAGCGAGCGCTCGATCGCGGTGAAATACCGCTCGCGATACTCCTCGTGCTCCGGTTGGAGCAGCAGGATCATGCGCACCGGCAGCAGACGAATCTGCGCGGCGGACGCGCCCAACGCCGCGGCGACGCGCTGCTCCTCATCCGCGTCACGCCACTCGTCGGGCAGGAAGGCGCGCTCCTCGATGGTGGCTTCGGGATCCGCCGTCCACGCGAAATCGTGGATGTCCTCCGCGTGGAAGCGGTAGCGAACCGATCCGTCGGGAGTGGCTTCCGGTGAGGACGGCTCCGGCGAACCACTCGCCACCACCTTGCCGAGGTAGCGCGCGGGCAGAGTCAGATCGACGCTGTAGCTGCCGAAGTCCGCGTAGAACTCAGTGAGGAAGTGATACGGAAGACAATTCCATTGCCATCCGCCGTCGACCGGTTCCCACACCGCGAGTTTGGGGAACCATTGGACGGCGTGGAGGTAGCCGTTCTCGCCCCAACCGCTGCGGCGGAAGGCGCGCGGCATGACGCTGACGAAATCGAGCGCGACGCGGACCTCACCTCCCGGCGGCACGGCGCGCGGCAAGCGGGTGCGAACCACGGTGCGATCGCGCGGCGCATCCGCCGGGGGCATCCACTCCCACGCCAACTCTTGATCGGCGCCGGCTGCATCGCCGAGCACGCGCGCGCGCATCACCTCGGTCGAACCCCAAGCGCGCGGCAGTTCCGGCTCGCCATCGGCGAAGGCGCGCGCTTCGCGCAGCCACACGGAGTCCGCGTGCTCCCAGGCGTTGTTGTAGACGTGCCACCAGAGCTCGTCGGTCGCGGCGCCCGGATTGCGCCAGGTCGCGGTCAGCGAACCTCGGATCGTGCGGCCGTCGTCATCAAGCCGGACCTCCATCGCATAGGAGGCCACCCGGGGGCTGCGCTCCGGCAGAGTCGGCAGTTGCGCGGCCTCGGCGGCACGCGCGGACGAAGCGACCGCAGCTGCACAAGCCAGTACGGCGCAAAGCCTCGCAGTTCGGCCCGACATGCGAGCCATCCTAGCCGCACCGCTGCTCGGCAGCGGAGCGCCTTACTTACGCTCCATCGCCTTACGCAGTCGCGTTCGGGCGTTGGAGTGGATCTGGCTGACGCGGGATTCCGTGAGATGCATCTGCTCGCCGATCTCACGCATGTTCAGACTCTTCTGGTAGTAGAGCTCCATCACGAGGCGCATCTTCTCCGGCAAGGCTTCGATCTCTTTGGTCAGGACCTCGATCATGTCGTGGGTCTCGACTTCCGAGGAAGCGGTCGGCGCGGCAAGACTCTCGTTGCCATCCTCATCGGTGGGGATCGCCAGGATCGACGGAGCGTCCCGGCCCTCGGCCTTGGCGCGGTCGCGCAGGGATCGCGGCAGGTAGTCGAGCCGGCGCAACTCGTCGCCGATCGCGCCACGAACACGGTGGTACGCGTAGGTCTTGAACTCGGCGCCCCGGTCGGGGTCGTAGGAACGGCAGGCCTTCATCAGGCCGAACATTCCGGCGGAGAAGAGCTCGTCCTCGGAGACGCTGACCGGCAGGCGCGGCCGGATGCGGTTGACGACGTACCAGACCAGGTGACGCCACTGGTCGATTTCGGCTTCCAGACTGGCGCGGCGGGCGGCTCGGTTCATGCGTGGGGACGGACGGGACGGGGCGCCCGGGGAGGAGGCGCCGCCCCCTCCTTCGGTTAGGATGTTGCTCTTCGTTAATAGGAAGTTGCTTTTTTTGAACGCGGCCCCGCGCGAGTTGGGCGCTGGAACCGGCCCCTCGCTGGAACCGGCCCCTGCGGCTTGCCACACTGAGAGCTCGCGTCCCCCCTCGGCGCGAACCACCCTCTCGTGGCCAAGAACACGCACCGCACCGCGGAGCAGATGGCGGCCGCCCAACGCGAAATCTCCGTCTCGGAGTTCTTCGCGAAGAACCGCCACCTGCTCGGTTTCGACAATCCCCGCAAAGCCCTCCTGACCACCATCAAGGAGGGAGTGGACAACTCACTGGATGCCTGTGAGGAGGCGGGGATCCTCCCCGACCTCCTGATCGAGATCATTCAGCTCCAGGAAGATCGCTTCCGGGTGGTGATCGAAGACAACGGCCCGGGCATCGTGAAGGCCCAGATCCCGAACATCTTCGGGCGCTTGCTCTACGGGTCGAAGTTCCACAGTCGGCGACAGTCAAGAGGACAGCAAGGCATCGGCATCTCGGCGGCTGGGCTCTACGCTCAGATGACCACCGGGCGCGGACCGCGCATCGAGTCGAAGACCGCGAAGGGGAAGCCGCATCGCTTCGAGATCCAGATGGACTTCTCGAAGAACAAGCCGCTGATCGCCAAGGAGGAAGAGTTGGTGGAGTGGCACCAGAAGCAGGGCACGCGCTTCGAGGCCGACCTCGAGGCGACCTACCAGAAAGGCCTGCGTTCGGTGGACGACTACATGAAGCAGACCGCGGTCTCCAATCCGCACGCGCGGATCCGCTATCTGGCCCCCGGCATGGAGGAGGCGCGCGTTTACGAGCGCGCCGTCGAGGAACTCCCCGCCTTGGGTGAAGAAATCAAACCCCACCCCTATGGAGTGGAGATCGGGGAATTGATGAAGATGTTGCGCGACACCAGCAGCCGCACGCTGTCCGGTTTCATGCAAGAAGAGTTCTGCCGCGTCGGCGCCAAGGTCGCGGACGAAATCTGCACCAACGCCAAACTCTCCAAGAAGGCGTATCCCTCGCGCATCGCGCGCGAGGAGGTCGATGCGCTGTACCGCGCCATCCAGGCGACACGCATCAGCGCGCCTCCCACCACCTGCCTCTCGCCGATCGGCGAAGAGCGGATCCTCGAAGGCTTGAGGAAAGAATGCGACGCCGATTTCTATTCAGTGGTGTCGCGTCCGCCCTCGGTTTACCGCGGCAACCCTTTTCAGATCGAGGTCGGCATCGGCTGGAGCCGCGCCGGCAGCGATCGGCTGGAAGTGGATGAGACTGGCCGCATCCTGAAAACACGCAAGCGCGGCACCGCCGACACCGAGGATCTGCTGGGCGGCGCGGACGATCCGATTCGCCTGCTGCGCTACGCCAACCGCGTGCCGCTGCTGTTTCAGCAGTCGGCCTGCGCTTTCACCAAATCGATCATTCAGACCGCTTGGAAGAACTACGGCCTGCAGCACCCGCGCGGCTCCTTGCCCTTGGGATCCGCGGTGATCTTCGTGCACATGGCGAGCGTGTGGGTGCCGTACACCAGCGAAGCCAAGGAGGCGATCGCGCCGTACCCGGAGATCCTCAAGGAGATCAAACTCGCGTTGCAGGAGGCCGGCCGCAAGCTCGGCCAATTCATTCGCAAGGGGAAACGCGTGGAGCGTGAGTTCGAAAAGCGTGAGTACATCGACAAGTACCTGCCGCACGTCGGCATCGGACTCCAGGAGATCCTCGGCTTGAGCAACGAGCAGCGCGAAGAAACGGTCGCGACCCTGCGCGATTCCATGGAATCCACCCGCAAGATCTAGGTAGCGAGCATGGCAGCCAAGAAGAAGAAATCGGATGCAGACAATGATGAGCGGCTCAAGCACGTCGCCTTGAGTTCCATCGATGAGGTGGCGCGCGGGGTCTACGAGCAGGCACAACGCGGCGATCTGCCGGACATGACGATGCCGCAGCGCAACCTTCAAAACGTGCGCTTCGACCCCAAAGCCGGGTACTTCGAGATGAAGGGCAACGTCAAGACGCGCACGCTGGACGTGAACTCGGTGAAGACCTTCGCACAGACCTTGCGGTTGATGGCGCTGGCGAAGGAGATGGTGACGAAGGACGACTTCGCGACCAAACGAGAGGCTTACTACGTCAGCAAAAACTGGGGCGACGCCAAGTTCCTGGAGCAGCCGGAGTCCGACACCGTGCTCGACGACATCGAGGCGATGTTTTCGGTGCATGAAGTCACGCGCGAAACGTTGCGCTTCGTGCCTGAAGAGCACGGCGGCAGCGTGGTCGGCGCACTCACCGTGATCGACCGCGATCCGGAGACCGGCGCCCCGATTCGCTCCGACTGCGCCGCGATGGGCAGCGGCGCCTACACGATTCCGTCTTCGGTCGACCACCTGCAGTTGGAGTCCACCGCCAAGTTCGTGCTCGTGATCGAGACCGGCGGCATGTTCCAGCGCCTCAACCACCACCGTTGGTGGCGCAACGCCAACTGCATCTTGGTTGAGATGGGCGGCGTGCCGACGCGCGCCACGCGCCGCTTCGTGCGACGCATCGCGGATGACCTCAAATTGCCGGTTTACGCGTTCGTGGACTGCGATCCCTACGGCATCTGCAACATCTACCGCACCCTCAAGGTGGGCTCCGGGCTGGCCGTCCACGTCAGCCGCGACTTCTGCGTGCCGACCGCGCGTTTCATGGGCGTGACGCCGCAGGACATCATCGATTTTCAGCTCGAGGACGCGACCCACCCGCTGCAGCCGGTCGACATCAAGCGCGCAAAAGACGCGCTCAAGAACGACCCCTTCTTCCAGGCCTACCCGAAATGGCAGAAGGCGATCAAGCAACTGCTGAACATGGGCGTGCGCGCCGAGCAGCAAGCCTTCGCCAAGTGGGGGCTCAACTTCGTGATCGAGGAGTACCTGCCGACCAAGTTGAAGAAGGCCAAGGACTTTCTGCCTTAAGCAATTCCGCCGCGCGGCCGTTGATGCTGCGGGTCCCGCCATTCCCGGGGCCATCCTCCCGTGCGCCGATCCGGATTCACGCTGCTCGAGGTCGCGGTGGTCGCGATCATCATCATCCTGCTCGCGGGCATCGTGGTGCCTCAGTTCCAGGGTGCGCTCGAGGAAGCCCAGACCAATGGCGCGCGACAAATGCTCGAGCGGGTGCGCACCGCGGTCGAGTTCTATGCTTTCCAGCACGATCAAGAACTGCCGGGAAACTCGGGTGGCGCGTGGGGTGCGCAGAACCTTCTCGACCAGTTGATGCTCGCGAGCAACATCGACGGCGATACCGCGCCCCCTCGAACGCCGGGCTATCCGTTCGGCCCGTACCTGACCAGTGAGCTCGGTCCGAACCCGTTCAACGACCTCGGAACCGTGAAATTGGTCGGGCCCGGCGAGTCCATGGCTGAGCCTGACGAACAAACCGGCTGGGTGTTCTTCGCCGATACCGGCGCCTTCCGCGCGAACACGTGCTATATGACGTCCAGCGGCAGCCCGGTCTGGGATCTCTAGGGCCTCATGCGCAACCACTGCCCCGCCCGATAAGGCTGTGGCCAGCACCGGCCAGCCCATGCTTCCGAGCCTCACCTCACGATCTCCGATCGCCGTCTACTTCGGCGCGCTCGACTGCAGGATCCTTCAGCTCGCTGAGGGCCGACGCAGCCTCTCCGTGGCGGCCCATGAGGTGGTCGAAGCCACCGGCAAGCTGCGGCAGACCGCGGTCGCCGAATCGCTGGCGCCGCGCCTGAAGAGCCTCGGCTTCCGTGGGCGCGACTGCGCGATCGGCCTCTCGAATCAGGAAGTCGCGATGACCCTGATCCCCATCGATGCGCAGAGCCGCCCGCGGTGCGCGGCGATCCTGCAGGAGACTGCAGCCCGTGCCGTGCAGGACGATGAAGGCGTCGAGTACCGCTGCCTCGCGGCAGCCGGCGCGGATTCCGCGCGCGAGGAGTACCTGGTGTTCACCGTCGGGACTTCCGACAAGCGGCGCTCCCAGAACGCGATCGAAGCGCTCAAGTGGCGCCCGGTCAGCATGGAGGCGGCGCCGTTCGCACTGGTTCGCGCGCTGGCGCCGGCCAATGCCAACCCCGATGAAGTGTGGGGCGTGCTCCACATCGGCTTCACGCATTCGCTGTTTGCGATCGTGGAAGGCACCGAGATTCGCTTCCTCAAGCAAATGCACCTGACCGGCGAGCGACTGCTCGCGACTCTGCATCGCTCCCTGCAGGATCAGTCGACTTCCTCGCAGGACGCCGCGCAGCTCGCGCGCATGCTCAACGCGGGCAGCGCCGAGGCGACGGCTGAATCGCACATCGGCCCCTCGGTGTTGCCGGACGTCCAGCGGCTCGCGGTCGGCCGCGCGCAGTCCGTGCTCGACGCGCTCAAGCTCGAAACCGAGGCCTTCGCCGGCGAAGTGCGAGCCTGCATCCGGCATTTCGGCAACCGTCACGGAGGCGTGCGTTTTGAAACGCTGCGCTTGTCCGGCTTCGGCGCCGCGCTGCCCGAAATGGAGTCCGTGATCAGCAGCACCCTGGCGGTGGATGCGCGCATCGCGCGTCCCTTCACCGAGCGCGGCATCCGCGCTCCGGAGGCCATCCTCGCCGAGGAGCACCTCTGGACGATCCCGCTCGGATTGGCCCTTCGCAGCAGCAACGCATGAAGACCATCGATTTCCTCCCGCAAGCCGCATTCGCGACCCACCTCGAACGGCGTCGGACGCCGGCGCGCATCGCCATCGTGGCCACCTACGCGCTGCTCTGCGGCGGAGCGGCCGTGGCCGTTGAAGCGGAGACGCGCGGCCAAGAGCAGACCATGCTCAACGCCGAGGCTCCGAACGCCGTCGAGACCGTTGCACGCCAAGAGCTGCGCACGATCTACGCCGAGATGAACTCGTACGCCGATCGGCTCGATCCGCTCGCCGCGCATCTACGCATGCCGACCGCGGCTCCGCTGCTTGCGAACCTCGGTGACGCCGTGGGTGAGCAGGTGCTGATCGAAGAGATCGCCTGGGAGCACAAATCCTCGATCAAATCCAAGCAAATCGAGTACGCCGAAATGCATCTCACGATCAAGGCACTGGTCCATGGCGATTCCACTCTGCTGGAACTGCCCGAGCAACTGCGCCAGACCGCGAGCATGCAACACGCGCGGACCGCAACCAGCGAACTGGTGCCCGGCTTGCGCGACACCATGCGCGCCAAGGTGTCGGTAGTGGGCGAACTTCTGCTGCCCGGGATGACGGCCGCCAAATTGAATCCGGAGACCCCGCGATGAACCTGAATTTCTCAAAACGCAAGTTGGCGTTCTTCGCCGCCTTCCTGGTGATTCCGGTGGCGCTGTGGTCGGCTGAAATCCGCCCCACATTGAACGAGCGCACTTCCTATCTGGAGCGGCAGGACAAGGCGGGCGCCGTGCAAATCAGCAACCAGCGCCTCCCCGCCCAGCGTGACGAACTGCGCGGCGACTGGGAAGCGTTCGTGCCGCACGTCGCCGGCTCCCTCAAGGAACTGTCCGACGACCTCAATCCGCATCTCATTCAGAAGCGGATCTTCGAGATCGCCCAGGATCTGGGCTGCGAGGTCAAGATCTCGCGTCTCGCCAGCCGTGACGACCAGAACTTCCAGCGCTTCTCGCTGGTCGGCGAAGGCATCTACGGCGCGTTGGTGCGCTTCATCGACGAGCTCGAACAAGGACAGCACTACGTGCGCTTCGAGCGGCTCGACCTCAAGCTCCCAGGGCTCGAGGCGATGGAAGGCGAACGCAAGGTCAGCGTCACCGGCGTGCTGCTGGTGCCCGTCATCGCCGGGATCACGCAGAACGGGAGCGCACAATGAAATCCAACACCACCAAAGCCATGGTTGGGGGTGCGGGCGAGCGTCAGGCACGCAAACAGAAGCGCATCCTGATCGCCCTTGCCGCCATCACCCTATTGACTTGGTCACGCTCGGTACTCGGAGGCGACGCAGAGCCGGCGGTCAATGCCGCCGCCAACGCTCCATTGGGCACCTCGAGCTCGAGCATCGCCGGCGTGCGCTCGACCGTGAAGAGCATCACGAATTTCGAGCAGGCGCGCGAGCGCATGACGTCGTGGCCCGCCGCGCTCGAACGGCACGTGATCCAGGGAGCGATTCCCGATCTGACGCCGGCCTATTGGATGACGGGGCCTGCCCACGGGGAAGAGGAAGCCTGCGAAACGGAAGCTCGCCCGGAGGTGGACAAATCATCCAACTCGAAGGCCTTCAACGAAGACGTCGACGAGCTGCCGCTGAACCTGCGCAGCACCGCGCTGCTCGGCGCCTATCGCTATGCCGTGATCGGCAAGACCCGCTACTCCGAGGGCGACCTGATTCAGGTGCCTGGGATCGGCGAACTCCGGCTTGAATCCGTGCGCAGCCGCGAAGTCGTGCTGCGAAAGGGAAAGCGGACTTGGACCCTCACCATTCAGACCGCCTTCGATGAAGAAGGCAATTGATTGGCCTCTCGCCCCACTCACCGTGAAGAACACTCAACGATTGATCTCAACCGTCCTCGCGACGGTCCTTCTGCACGGCGCCGTGTGGAGCCAAGAAGCCGAAGTCGCCAA